>CAYMJT010000012.1:26112-31040 GCA_964390775.1 uncultured Bordetella sp. | reverse complement strand
GGTCCATCGGGGTTGGGCAGTGAGAAAGCCACCGGGTTGGTTCCCAGCACCGCCGCTGCGCCGCCAAAGGGTGCCGTCATGGGGCGGTCAACGGTGCCGATCGCCATGAACATCACCACATCTTGTCGTGCGGCACGTTCGGTGAATGCCGCCAATCGCCCGGTGTGTGCGGCCTGGACCACCGAGACCACCGCCAAATGATGCGCCTTGGCTTTGGCGATGGCCAGGTCAGCGGCAAACAGGCCTGTGGCCTGACCCAAAGCCCAATGCCCTTGGACCAAGGCCGACACGGGTGTTTCTTCGATCACCTCAGGCCTTGCGGTGGGCACGATCTCACCATCGGCGATGCTGCGCAAATACTCGGGGATGCGCAATATCCCATGCGAGTCGTGGCCGGCCAGATGGTTGTCGACCAGCACCTGGGCCACTTGTTGTGCCAGATCGTCGGGCGCCCCAGCATGGCGAAATATATTGGCAGTGAGCGACTCAAGCTCGGCTTTCATGAGGGTAGGCATGGTGTTGTGCTCCTGGTCTGGGGGTTGTACCATCATCGCGTCGTTTCAACACACACTCTGGAGACAGTCCATGTCATGGCGTCGAATTTGGATGCTCTGCGGTTTGTTCATAGGCGCCACCGCTTGGGCGCAGGCCAACTTTCCGAATAAACCAGTCAACATCATCGTGCCTTTCCCGCCCGGGGGCGCCGCCGACCAGCCCAGCCGACTGTTTGGCCAGGCGATGAATAACGTCTGGAAATCGGGCACGGTGGTGGTCACCCGACCTGGGGCAGGTGGTGCCATCGGAGCCACCGCCGTCGCCAATGCGGCCCCTGACGGCCACACCTTGCTCGCCACCAATCCCTCGCTGGTGATCTTGCCCGAGGCCGATCGTTTGTTTGGCCGCAATCCGGCCTTTGAGCGCAGCCAGTTTGTGCCACTGGGCTTGCTGGTTGCCGATCCCTTGGTGCTGGTGGTCAAGGCCGACGCACCCTGGAAGAATTACAACGAATTTGTCGCCGACGCCCGCGCCAACCCCGACAAAATCACCTACGGCTCGTCGGGCGCTTACAGCGCATCCCATTTGCCGATCGAGATGCTGGCCCATGCCGCCAATATGAAACTGCGCCACATCTCTTATTCGGGTGGCGGTCCAGCCATTTTGGCGGTGTTGGGTGGGCACATCGGTGTCACCGCCAGCTCGCCCTCGGCGGTCATGGCGCACATCAAATCGGGCGCCTTGCGGCCCTTGGTCACCACCGGGGTCAAACGCATCGCCGCCTTGCCCGATGTGCCCAGTGCGGTCGAGTTGGGCTTCAAGGACGCCGAGTTCTATATCTGGATTGGCCTCTTTGCCCCAGCCAGCACGCCCGAGCCGATCTTGCAAACCCTGCGCGCCGATATTCAAAAGGGCATCAATGGCGACAACGGCTTTAATCAAAGCATGATCAAGCTGGGCGCGGTGCCAGACTTCAGGCCGGCAGCGGCATTTGAAGAATTTTTGAGCAAGGACGCCGAGCGGCTGAAAGCCACTTTACAACGCATCGGCAAGGTGGACTAAGGGCCGTTATTCCTTGTCGATGGTGGCGGCGACCCGCTTGAAGCGGGCGTTTTCAGCTCGCAAAAACTGGTCCATCTCGGCTGCATCGGCGAAGTACATCACACTGCTACCGGCAGACATGTCTTGGATGAATTTGGGCTCTTTAAAAACCTTGTTTAATGCTTCATTCAGTCGGGAGATGACGGCAGGCGATGTACCAGCTGGGGCAAACAGCGCATACCAGGCCTCGAACACAAAATCTTTATAGCCCAACTCGATCATGGTCGGCACCTGCGGATACTGTGGATGTCGCTTGGCGCCACTCCAGGCCAAGGGCTTGAGGACGCCCGATTCAATGAACCCTTTGACCCCGTCGGGAGGGTAGAACAACATCGACACCTCACCGCGCGCCAGATCGGTCATCAACTGACCCGCATTGTTATAGGGCACATGGGTCATCGGTATGCCCGCCACTTTGGACAAAAAGGCCGAAGGCAAGTGCGAGACCGTGCCATAGGCAGTAGACGCAAAATTGGCGCGCTTGGGGTTGGCCCGCAACCAGGCCAGCAATTCATCAAGGTTGTTGACGGGCAAGGCGGCGCTGACCACCAGCACCGTCCCGGTGTTGAACAATCGGGCCACCGAGGTGAAGTCTTTGATCGGGTCGTAACTGAGGTTCTCAACCAGATTCGGATTGGCTGCATGCGTTTGGGTGTTGCCAAAGAGCAAGGTGTAGCCATCAGGAGCTGCCTTGGCCACATGGGTGGCGCCCAAGATGGCGTTGGCTCCAGCCCGGTTTTCAACCACCACCCCCTGCCCCAAGATCGACGAGAGGGGGGCCGCAACCCGACGCGCCAGCAAGTCGGTGGCCGATCCGGCCCCATAGGGGACAATGAATTTGATGGCCTGTTGCGGATAACTCTGAGCCCAGGTTAAGCCTGACCCCAAGGCCAGACAGGCGAGAACCCATTGAGCCCAACGACGCAAGTCTTTCATGCGCGGCCTCACGCGGCTTTCACCAAGCCCTGGGGATTGAGCCCGACCGATCGCATGCACTTGGCTATGGCGTTCTTTTGCTTGGCATCAGGGGTGATCAACGGGGGTCTGATTTGGGCCGATTTCAGGTGCCCGATCTGGAACAGGGCTTCCTTGGTGGCGGCGAAATAACTGGTATGGGATTTGTGCAACTGGTTCTCGAACACCGCATCCATGATGGGGATCGCAAACTCGGTATGCAGTTTCTGGGCCTGCTCCAAACGCCCCTGCGTGGCACTGGCGACCAAATCTGACCAGCGCTGGGTATCGATGACGCTGATGCCGATCAGAGCGCCTTTGCACTTGTACATCAACATGCCCAGCAGGGACGGCGCATCAGATGCAGCCAACACATCGAGTTTGTCGCCCACGGCGTTCATGATCTCCACAAACGTGGTGGTCGAGAAGCACGCGGCCTTGACCGCCACCACATGGGGGATATCGGCGATGGCGCGCAAAGCGTCGAGCGAATATGCGACACCCGAGGATTCGCCATACTGAAAAACGATCATGGGCAAGCCAACCTCGTCGTTCAGTCGCTGAAAAATAGCTTTGACTGAGTCGGGGTGGCCAGCCAACATGCGATAAGGACGCACATCAAAGGGCGGCAACACCAACAGCATATCGGCACCCGCCTGTTTGGCGTTCAGGCCTTGCTGAACCAAATCGTCGAAATGATGCCCCTCGATACCGGCCACCAACTTCAATCCCGGCGGTAAAACCTTTTTAGCATATGCCACGACATCCTGGCGCTCTTGCGAACTCAACGCCAAAATCTCGCCCGCATGGCCGTTGACGGCTATGCCATATAGACCGCTGGCCGAGGACACGCGTCGCAGATGACGCTCCAACTCAGGGTAATCGATAGCCCCATGGGCGTCAAAGGGGGTAAGAGTGGCGGGAATCAAGCCTTGAATGCTCATGGACCAGTCTCCTGTGGTGTTTGTCAATGGATACCAGTCTATTTATACTTCAATCAACAGGGTTTGTCAGCCGTGTTTGCGCCTGATCCCCTGAAAATCAAAAATCAGGAGACAAGCATGGTGATTTCTCGCCGTCATGCGATTTCAACAATGGCGGGTATTGTTGCCGCCATCGGCGTTGGCCCCACGGCAGCCCAATCGAGCAGTTCTTACCCCAATCGACCCATCCGCGTCGTGGTGCCATATGCGCCAGGGGGACCAGTGGATGTGACGGCCCGGATTTTGGCCGAACCCCTGTCGCGCCACCTGGGCAAATCAGTCGTGGTCGACAACAAACCAGGCGGCAATGCCGCCATCGGTACCGAATCGGTGGCTCGTGCCGCCCCCGACGGCTATACCTTGCTCATGGCAGCACCCGCACACACCTCGAACCCCAGCCTGATCAAGTCGCTGTCGTTTAATACGGCGCGCGATTTCGCACCCATCTCGTGCGTCATGGATCAACCGCTGCTGATTGCAGTGCAATCGACCATGGAGGTCAACACAGTGGCCGAGTTAATCGCCAAACTCAAGGCCAACCCCGACCAATACAACTACGGCACTTCAGGCGCCGGAGGGCCACAGCACCTGATGGGTGAAATGTTTAAAACCGCCACTGGGACGCGCATCACCCACATCCCCTACAAAGGGGCGGCCCCCGCATCGGTGGCCCTATTGGCGGGCGAAACCCAGGTGGCCTTCAGCACACCGACCAATATTTTGCCGCACGTCAAAGCAGGCAAACTCAAAATGTTGGCGGTCAGCACGGCCAAGCGGTCGCCCTTCACTCCCGAATTGCCGACCCTGGCCGAATTAGGCATCGCGGGCTTTGACTATTCGTCCTGGACCGGCTTGCTCGCACCAGCTGGTACGCCCGCCGATGTCATCCAAAAAATTTATGCGGCCATCCTGGCCAGTCTGGCCGAGAAAGAAGTCCGCGACAAGATGCTGGCCAACGGCATTCAGCCCCTGGGCACTTCCCCTGAAGATTTCTCTAAATTTCTGAGTCTGGACTTGGCCCGTTCGGCCAAGATCATTGCCGATTCAGGCGTCAAGCCCGAGTAAGCCGTGGATCTGCGCTTTGACATCATCGTCGTGGGCGGTGGTGGCTCGGGACTGGCCTGTGCGGTATCGGCTGCCGAACACGGGGCTCGGGTCTTGTTGCTCGAGCGTCAAGGGCGTTGGGGCGGTACATCGGGCATGGCGGTGGGGTCGCTCAGCGGGGCTGGTAGTCGCTTGCAAGCTCAAGCGGGAATACGGGACGACTGGACGGCCTTTGTGGATGACATGGCCAAGTTCACCGACGATTTGTTGCCCGAAGACAATGCCCGATTGCGCGCATGGTTGGCCCAGCATGCTGCCCGCGTCGAACATCGTCAGCATCCATGCCGTGGC
>CAYMJT010000012.1:0-26102 GCA_964390775.1 uncultured Bordetella sp. | reverse complement strand
TGCTGCCGAGACCATCGACTGGTTGGCCGATTGGGGGGTAGTGTTTGCCGGCCCCTTTGCTGAACCACCGCATCGCGTCCACCGCATGCACAACGCAGTACCTGGCGCCGCCTCCATCACACGCCGACTGATTCGCGCTTGTCGACGATTGGGTGTGGGCATGGTCTTACAGGCCGATGTTCGGGCTTTGCATCGCAATCAGATCGGTCGAGTGCAGGCCTTGACCTATGTGAGTGAGGGTCATACGCATACGATAAGCGCAGAGCGAGGCATCGTGTTGGCCAGTGGTGACTTCAGCGGCAGCACCGCCATGCGGCAGCAATTCCTTCGCACCCCCGCTGCCCGCGCCTTGCCCATCAACCCGGACAACCAGGGTCAGATGTTTGAGTTGGCTCATCAACTTGGCGCAAAGTATGTGCATATGGGCCACGTGTTCGGGCCCCAAATGCGTTTTCCCAAGGGGCCACACCCCGGCTTGGCCGAGCGCATGCCCGATTGGCCCTGGCTGTGCCGCTTGGCAAGCTGGTTTTTTGCCCACGCGCCAGACGCCTTGAAAAAAACCCTGGTCAAGCCTTTGTTGATGAGTCATATGTCCCCCTCCGAGGCCTTGTTTCAGCAAGGGGCCAGGCTGTTTGATCGGCGGGGTCAAGAGCTGGACCACTGTTCGCCCGCCGCGGCCATCGCCATGACCGAAGAGCGGCAAGCGTTCGTGGTGATGCCCCATGCGGTCGCGCAACAGTTCAGCCAACTGCCGCATGCCGTATCGACTGCACCTGGCATCGCCTATGCCCATTTGGGTGACTATCGCAAAGGCCGTCCTGACTTGGTCCACGAAGCAAACACCCTGCCCGCTTTGGCCCATATTTTGGGCGTGGGAGACGGCTCGTCCATGGCCGCGGCCTGGCCCAAGGAAACAACTGGCCCCTGGGTGGCCTTGGGCCCGGTGCAGGCCATGCTGACTACCACCGAGGGTGCCCTGGCAACCGAAGTCGGCGGCCAAGTGCTGGACCAGCAGGGGGACACCATCGAGGGACTGTATGCGGTGGGTTGCGCAGGACAAGGCGGTCTCTTGCTGCGCGGCCATGGTCTGCACTTGGCCTGGGCCTACACCTCGGGTCGCATGACAGGACGACATCTGGCTCAAGAAATTGGGCATTAAACCGGAGTGAACACATGAAACTGGGCAGCGAGTTGAGCAACGGCGTGGAACGCCCCATCATCGAGGTGAAGTGGGGCAATCGAGTGTTGGCGCTGGACGTCCAGGCGGCGAGCCGCGCACAGGGCGGCCCCTTGGCCCAAGCCACCCCACAAAGCCTGGTGCAGGGTCATGAGCGCAGTTGGGCGCAATTGCGCGAGTTGGCGCATTGGGCTCAATCGCGCGAGGAGCACAGTTGGGCCAAAGCGCTCGAACAAGTCAATTGGGGCCTGCCAACGCCAGCCCGAGCCATGATTTGCGCTGGCCGCAATTTTGGTCGGCACAAGGAAGAAAGCATGGGCTACTGGAGCAAGCAAGGGGCCAGTGGCATCCATTTTGAATTTCCGTCAGCCTTCATCAAATTGGCCCACACCCTGGTGCCCCATCAGGCCCAAGTGGCCCGTCCTCGGGATGTGATGGCGTTTGACTACGAAGTCGAGGTGGCGGCCATACTGGGCTGCGAGACTTCTTGGGTCAGCGAAGCACAAGCCTTGAAACATGTTTTTGGATACACCGTGTTCAACGACTTGTCGGCGCGCGAATGGCAGCTCAAAGAGATGAAAAACCAGATGATCATGATCGGCAAAAACTACCCAGGATTTGGACCCCTGGGCCCATGGGTAGTGCCTGCCGACGAAATCCCCGACCCGGCTCAGATGCGGGTCATGCTGCGTGTGAATGGGAACACCCTGCAAAATGAGACCTGCGCCGATATGGTGTTTGACTTTGCTCAGTTGATTTCATTTTGGTCCAAGTCGGGTCTTGGGCCTGGTGACATGATCGGCTCGGGCACCCCTGAGGGTGTGGCCTTGCACCGCAAGCCAGACCCGACGGCCTTCTACCTCAAACCTGGTGACACCGTAGAAGCCGAAGTCGATGCCATCGGAGTTCTGACCACTCACATTGTTTGACCCCATGCCTGCTGCCTCTTCGGAATTTTTACTGGCCATCGACATCGGTGGCACCTTCACTGACCTGACGGTGTTTGACACCCGTCAGCATCAACTGCTGGCGGTCAAGTGCCTGACTTCGTACGACGACTTCGTTCGGGCGGTGGACCAATGCATGGCCACTTTAGGTCTGTCGATGCGCGATGCGATTTCGTTCAAACACGGCACCACCCTGGTCATTAACGCATTGCTCGAGCGTAAAGGTGCCCACACGGTGCTATTGACAACTCGTGGGTTTCGCGATGTGCTCGAGATCGCCCGTGGCAATCGGGCCTTGCCCTTTCAGATGCACTACCGCAAAGCCGACCCATTGATCGCGCGCGAACACCGATATGAACTGGCCGAGCGCACCAATGCGCAGGGCCTGGTGATCCTCGAACCCGATCGAGCTGAACTCGATCAACTGATCGCAGGTTGGCGTCAACAAGGCGTCGAATCGGTGGCGATTTCTTTTCTCAACGCCTACGCCAATGGGGCCAACGAGCAGGCGGTTCAAGCCCATTTGCAAAGCAAAATGCCTGGCATCTTTGTCACCACTGGTAGCGGGTTGTCACGTGAGTGGTACGAATACGAGCGCACCGCCACGGCGTGTGCGAATGCATTTGTGGGGCCTCAGATCGGTCACTATGTGCAACGGCTTGATCAGGCCTTGAACGATCGACAGTACCATTGCGGGCGTTATTTTATGGGCTCTGGATCGGGGGTGATTGACTTTGATACGGCCCGCCAGGAGCCAGTGCGCCTGGTCGAGTCGGGGCCTGTCGGTGGGGTGGTCGGTGCAGCCGCCTATGCGCAGGCTCTGGGTATAGCCAATTTGGTGGCTTTTGACATCGGGGGTACAACCGCCAAATGTGCACTGGTCAAAGACGGATTGTTTGACGTCAAAACCTCGTACTGGGTCGGTGGATACGAACATGGTTTCCCGATCCGCAGCAGCATCATCGACATCGTTGAGGTTGGGGCCGGTGGCGGCTCCATCGCTGGGCTCGATCCTGATGGCCGTTTGCAGGTCGGGCCACGAAGCGCAGGTTCATTCCCAGGTCCGGTGGCCTATGGCCGCGGGGGTACCGAACCGACGGTGACCGACGCCAACATCGTGTTAGGCCGTCTGGATCCGCAAGCTCGTATGGGCGAGGACATGAAACTTGATGTCGATGCCGCGCGCCATGCCTTGTGGGAGCGATTGGGCGAGCCCATGGGTTATGCCGGCCCCGATCAAGTTCCTGATATTGCCCAGGGCCTGCTGACGCTCATTTCGGTCACCATGTCCTCGGCCATCCGCAAAATCACCATCGAACGCGGCGAAGACCCGCGATCTTTTGTCCTGTTTGCCTATGGCGGTGGAGGTCCCTTGCACAGCGTCGAGTTGGCGCGTGAACTATCCATTCCCAAGGTCATCGTGCCGCTGCGGGCTGGCGTGTTCTCTGCCCTGGGCATGCTGTTTGCCGATATCGAGTCTCAAGAGAGCCGCACTTTTGTGTCAATGCTCGATGCGACACACTTTGAACAAGCTCAAAAGGTATGTGCCGAGATGGCGAGTGAGTTAGCCCAGCGCACCGCCCGCCAACCTGGCCATGAAACCTGGGTGCGATACGCCGAGTTGAGGTATCGCGGGCAGCACCACACATTAAGAATTCATTGGAAAGACGAGGACAACGCGCAGACTCTGAGCCACCGATTCGAGGACGCATATCGAAAGCGCTACGGTCACGTGACGCAGAACGCCAAAGTAGAATTTGTCTCGCTGCACACCGTTTTGCGCCAACCCGTGGAACGACCCAGCCTGAAAGACATGGCACATCAGGCCGTGGCCCAAGCCCATGCGCAACCTCCTTACCGTCAAAGGCGGGTTTACTTGTCACGCACTCGCCAATGGCACGACGTGCCGGTCTATGAACGGGCCGATCTGCCAATCGGCTTTGAATGTGAGGGCCCAGCTTTGATCGAAGAATACGGGGCCACTTGCCTGATCGATCAAGGAGACCGCTTGCGCGTGGGTACATTGGCCGAAATCCAGATTGAACTCTCCCCCAAGGCGAGCGCATGAACACAACCAAGTTCACCTCTCAGATTGATCCAATCACGTTGGAAGTGATCCGACACAAATTGGCCGCAATCCCCGAACAAATCGAAGCCAACATCACCCGTACCGCTTTCAGCCCATTGATCTACGAGTACAAGGACTTTGCCGTCGGTTTGGTAGACGCCGAGTGTCGCCTGATCTCGCAAGGCAAGGGAGGCATCCCGCTGTTTGTGGCCAACATTCTGGGGGCTGCGGTTGAAGACGGCATTCAGTACTATGGCCTGACGGGCTTTGCCGAGGGTGATGTGGTGTTGTGCAATTATTCGGGTGTACTGGGTCAGCACTTGAATAATGTTGTCATGTACACCCCTATCTTTGCCGAGCAAGGTGCCGCCCCGGTGGCCTTTTTGGCCATCGCCGCGCATTGGGCCGATGTGGGTGGCCGCGAAGTCGGCTCCTCGGCCACCAACGATACGGTCAGTATTTTTCAGGAAGGCATCCAGTTTCGCACCGTCAAATTGCACCAAGGCGGTGAACCGGTGGCCGACATCTACCGCATGATCGAGTTCAACACCCGCTTCCCCGTGGTGGTCTTGGGTGATGTTGCTTCGCAATTAGGGGGCTGTTTGTTGGGTCGCGATCTGTATCGGGCGATGTTGGACCAATACGGACCTGCAGTGGTCAGCCAGGCCGTCGAGTTACTCTGGCAACAGTCGGAGAAATTGGCTCGCGATATCGTACGGGCCATGCCCGATGGCACCTACCACGCCTATGCCGAGCTGGATGACGATGGCGTGCAAACCGGTCAAGCCATCCCGATTCCTGTCACGATACGAGTGCGCGACGATGAATTGGAAGTCGATTTTTCGGACATTGCTGGTGTACTCAAAGGCCCTTTCAACTCGGGCGCGCTGGGCGGCGGCATCACCGCAGCGCGCATTGCCATGAGCTACTTGCTGCCGCACGGCGATGCACCCAACGAAGGCACCTTCCGGTGTCTGAAAGTCGTGTTACCGCCTGGTAAATTCCTGAGTGCTCCGGCCACTGCCCCGATGGCCCGCTACAGCACGCCGCTGGCCACGGTCATTGATGTGGTGCTCAAAGCCATCGGCGAAGCCAGCCCCGATCGGGTCTGTGGTGGGCACCACGGCGCGTTCGGGGTGCACGTGTTCTCTGGTCGCAATGCCGCAGGCGAGTTGTACAAAAACCTCGAAACCGGGCAAGGCGGTTTTGGGGGCAGTGCGCGAGGAGACGGCAGTGGGCCCTTCAAAACCTATGCCCATGGCGACACCTTCAATGTACCGATCGAATTGCAAGAAGCCATGTTCCCGGTGCAGTTCCGCTCGCTGTCCCTGCGCACCGACTCTGGCGGCCCTGGTCAGTTCCGTGGCGGTCTAGGGGTGCGTAAGGTGGTGGAAGTCCTGCAAGACTGCCACCTGAATGTCAGCATAGACCGCACCCGTTGCCCGCCTTGGGGGGTTAAATCGGGGCTCGATGGTCAATCAGGTCAGGTGATCGTCAACCCCGACAGCCCCCAGCCCGTGCCCCTCAAAAAAGCCGACCGCGACTTGCAAGCCGGTGAAGTGGTGCTGGTCGACTCAGGGGGCGGCGGTGGCTATGGCGACCCCAAGCAACGTGCCGCCGATGCCATACAACAAGACCTGCTTCGTGGCTACATCAGCCCCGAGGCCGCCCAAGAGATTTATGGACTACACCCCAAAAAGGAGACATCCTCATGACACACATCGAAAACATAGATCGCCGTCGCTGGATCGAGTCGGCTTTGGCTCTGGCCGCCGCCGGACCTGGCTTGGTCCTGGCGCAGGCCAGCGACTTTCCCAACCGTCCCATCAAGGTCACCGTTCCCTTCGCGCCAGGTGGGTCGGTCGATCAGATGGGGCGCCACATCGGTGGCAAGCTGGCTCAAAAGTGGGGCCAGGCCCTGACCATTGAAAGTCGTCCTGGCGCGAACTCCTTATTGGGAACGGCCTATGTGGCCAAGGCACCCGCCGACGGTTACAACATCCTGATGGCCGCTGACCCAGCGTTTTCGATCATCCCGCTGCTCAACAAGAACATGCCATTCAACCCAGACAAAGACTTCACCCCTTTGTCCATCATGTGCCAGATTCACTTTTTGATCGTGGCCCATCAGAGTTTTCCGGCTCAGACCTTGCCCGAGATGATTGCTTATGCCAAAGCCAACCCCGGCAAAGTGTCGTACTCCACACCCGGCATCGGCAGTCAACACCACATCATGTTCGAGGCCTTGGCAGCCCAACTGGGCATCGAATTGCTGCATGTCCCCTACCAAGGCATCGCACCATCGACCAACGCCTTGCTTTCGGGTGAGGTCAATTTGCTGATGGGGGCACTGGCCCTGCCTTTGCCCCACATCCGCAGTGGTCGGGTCAAGGCTTTGGCCTTTGCCTCACCACAAAGACACCCATTGCTGCCCCAGGTTCCCACCATCCAAGAGGTTTTGGGCATGCCCTTCGAAGCCCAGGCCTGGTTCGGTGCGTTTGCGCCTTCAGCGACCCCGCGAGACATCACCCAAAAGCTCTCGAACGGCATTTGGGAAGTCACTTCAAGCAAAGACTTCAGTGAGAATTACCTGATTCCCAACGGCTACAGCCCGGAAAACCGCGTCACACCGGCGATGTTTCCAAGATTCCTGCAAGAGGATCGAGCCCGATGGGAAAAAGCGATCGCATTGGTTCCACCTGACAAGCTTAAAGTCTGAAAACAAGGCAACGTTAGATCCCCCACCTTTCAACGCCCTTTAAAAACAGGTTGACGCTGCGCTTTGCCAGCCGAGATGGCTTCATCGACGTCTTCGCTCCATTCCAAAGCTTGACGCAGGGCGTCTGACAACATTCGAGCAGCCTGGAAGCCTGGCTCGAGTCGGGTGTGGATGATTTTTTTAGCGCCTTTGATCGCGAGTGGCCCCGCCGCGCCGATGGCTTCAAGAATGTCGTGCGCTTCTTTTTGGAAGTGATCATGGCTCAGCACTCTTTGCGCCAGTCCGATGCGCAGCATCTCATCGGCAGGCATTTCCCGACCGCTGCAAATCAACTCCATGGCATAGGCTTTACCGACCAACTGCGGCAACCGAACCGGTGCCCCTGCGCCCGGAAAACCACCCCAACTCGCCTCGGGCATGCGCACACTCGATTGGCTGGATATATATCGGACATCGCAAGCCAGCGCCAATTCGACACCGCCAGCCACCGCTTTGCCGTTGAGCGCAGCGATGACCATTTGAGGCAAGGCTTCAATGGCGTCAAATGCGCGGTTGGCTTTCCACACCAGGTCCAGCACCTGTTGTTTGCTCAGTTGGGCGCGTAATGCGGGATTGAGCAGGCCGGTGGAAAAGAAATCAGTGCCCTCGGCGGTGATCATGACCACGCTGGTGCTGTCGTCACCCCTGAGGGTTTGACACAGGTTCAGCAAGGTGTCGAGCACATCGTTGGTGATCCGATTGTGATCCTGGGCTCGGGCCAAAATAATTTGCAAGGTATGGCCTTGTTTGATCAGCCGCAGTCCCGAGGCCAAATCGGTGGTGCCAGTTGGAATTTCTTGTAAGGGCTCGGTGCGGTTCATGGCTTGGACTACTGGGATAAGGCTTTGAAGATACAGGGCAGGTGGCGTGTTGTCAAAGTGCCGTGTTGTCCTGGGGGCGACAGGGTCTGGGTTGGAGCTGTCGATCTGTCACTTTTATACTGGCTCAAGTCGCCAGTTCGATTTCGCCATGTACAGGAGTCAATCGTGATGCATTTTTTGACCATGTCCGCGCCTTGGCTTCGTTGGGTTTTGTGCACTGCCGTGTTTTCAGTGGCAGGTATCGGGTGGGCTCAGAATTTCCCCTCCAAGCCCATTCGTTTGGTGGTGCCCTTTGCCGCGGGTGGCGTGGTCGATGTGACAGCCCGTCAATTGGGGCAGAAACTGACCGAGAACACAGGTCAGGCCGTGCTGATCGACAACAAGGCTGGCGCCGGCGGCACGATTGCGGCTGAATTTGTGGCCAAGTCGCCGCCCGATGGGTATACCTTGTTGATGGCGTTTGATTCACATGCGGTCAATCCCCACGTCTACAAAAATCTTCGCTATCAAACGTTTGACGATTTTGCGCCTGTGACCTTTGTGGGCTCGATCCCGCTTCTGTTTGTCGCCAATCAGAATTTGGCGGCACAAGATATCCCGTCTTTGGTGCGCTTGGCCAAGGGGGGACAAGTCAAGTTGTCGTATGGATCGGTGGGGGCCGGCAGTTCGGGGCACTTGGCGGCTGAGCAGTTCAGTCAATTGGCCGGCATTTCCATGCTGCATGTCCCCTTCAAAGGGGGGGCACCCGCGATGACGGCGCTCATGGGCGATCAGGTGCAATTGGTGATTTTTGCAGCGACCGCAGCGGTGCCTCTGGTTGCATCGGGCAAAGTCAAAGCGCTGGCGATCAGCGGCGCCAAACGCTCACCCGCACTGCCAGGTGTGCCGACCATGGCCGAAGCGGGGTTCGCGCCGATCAACTCAGGGGCGTGGATGGGTTTGCTGGCTCCGGCAGGCACCCCTGCGGCGGTGGTGCAAAAACTCAATCAGGAAGTGGCCAAGGCTTTGGCCGACCCTGAATTGAATCGAAAACTGGGTGAACTGGCCATTCAGTTGGCGGGCAGTACACCGGAAGAGTTGGGCCAATTCATCCGCAGTGAGCATGACAAGTGGGGCAAGCTGATCAAGGACGTGAAGCTGAATTTGGAGCAGTGAACTCAGGCCACCAATGGCTCCGAGATGGCCAGCAAGCTAAGCGCGGTGTAGACCACCATCAATACGCTCAGCGGCAGTCCCATGCGCGTGGCCTGCGCCGGAACATGGGTCATGGCCAGCGCCTGACGGTGACTGGCCCAAATTGATACCGTGTGTCCCAGCACAATGGCGACCCAGGCCACATACCACTGCGTGGATGCGTCGATCAGCCCGATGTCCATGGGTCGCCCCGCTGTTCCAAACAGGTTCCATTGCCGGCCCAGAGGGTCAGAGATCAGCGAGATCAGGTTTTGTCCCTGAATGATCAGGCCAGAGAAATTGTGTGCAATCAGGTAGCCCACCGCAATCGGCACCAGGGTTGGGATAAAGCAAGTGGCAATTTCCAGCGTGCTCCAGCGTGCGAACCAGCGAGCTGTGATTGCGCAGGTCACCATATACGCCAGCCCCAGGGCCATCCAGACCCCCAGCAGGCCCAGAGCGCCACTGTAATAACCATTCATATCCGAATTCTTGGGCATCCAACGCAGCATCAACTCTTGAAATATCAGCCAGGGTGCACTGCCATGCAGCCCGTCAAACAACACGGCGGCCAACATGGCCATCACAAAGCCCACACGCGCCAAGTCCGAACTCTGGGAGCGGGGACTGAATTGAAGCGGCGCCTCGACTGGTGTCTTAAATTGACGGGGCTGACAAGGGGCCATGCGCCCCAATTGCTCAAAATAGATGGCAAAGACGTCGGCATGGCGCTGCCAAACTTCGCGTCCGAAACAAAACATGCCGCTGATATTAATCAGGGACCAAATCAGAATGGCCAGGCCAATGCGCTGGGGCGACGAGGGTAAAGCGTAAATGACCTCGAGCCAACTCCAAAATAGCAACAAGGCTACGGCAGGCCAAATACCCAAAGCGTGGGGCCAGGGCCAGGACACGGTGGTCTGCTTCAAACCCAAGGCTCGCAAAGTGGCTTGCAGCACTTCAAATGCGGTTCGCCAAGGGTCAAAGAAAGGCCATACATTACCCAGGGTGGCAACACCCATCGAGAGGCCGATCCACCAGATGATCCAGATCCATGTCGGGGCAAAGTTCATCAGCGGGTCACCGGTTCCTGCCAATGCGGCCCAGGTGCTCAGCCCCAAGGCCAACAAACCCAAAACGCGGCATAAGGTTTTGATCGTGCTTGGCATGGGCCATGTCAAGGATGTGCCAACAGTTCCAGTCGAGTGCATCGTTGAATGACTTCGTGCCGACCAGGCTGCCAGCAAAAAGGTCAAGATCACCGAGGCACAAGCCCCAGCGATAAAGTACGACAAAGGAATCGGCAAGTCATAACGCTCACCAAAACCGTGGGCATGGCCCCTGGCGGGCCAACTGAAGCAGATCATGCAAGCAGCCGTCAGGTGTTTGCGATTCACTTGGGGCGCACCTCAAGCACTGCCAATGGGTGGGCATGATGTCCTTGGGTCGATCCTGCAGATGAAGTAGCCCCATGCCATTCCAAACGGTAGCGGCCACTGGCGTGCGCCTTGAACACCCATTCCACGGCCGGGCCAGGCGCAAGCCTGGCCTCCAGTCGATAGGCGTGCAGATGGATGACTCCGGCCTCGTCGCTGGTCATTCGCACTTGCACCGTTTCCCCTTGTGTGACGCGCAGCACACGCTCGTTGGGGGGTACGACACCCTGGGCCAAGTGCAGGTCAAAGGTGCGCTGTGCAAGTGATTGCGCCCCAATCGAGCTCAACGCACAGCTCAGCCAGGCCAAACCAAACACCCCACCAAGCCAGCGACCCATCGGGGGGAGTGTCCTCACTGGATGGCCGCTTTCATATTGGCGACTTTGCGCGCTGGGCCAGTCAACTCCAGAATATGCATGCCCGTGTTGGCCCGATCGACGATGTAGATGTAGCCACGGTCATCGACTTCAACGTTATTGGTCTGGATGGCCTTGCGCTCGGAGGCGGCTGTAAATGGCAATTTGCCACGTTGCCCCAGCGGGGTTTCCAGCACCACCGTGTTCGCATTCATGGCGGGGATGTAGTAGGCAACTTCCTTGGGGGTAAACGGGTTTCGGATGTCCAGCGCCCTGACCCCTGCATTGAAATGGGCGAAGAACATGATCCGTTTGTGGAACACGGGTGTCATGTGCTCGTTGGACGAATGGGTACCAAAGCGGCCGCCACGCGAGCAAAACTGTCCGCTTTTTTCGGGCACGGTCCAGCTGGCCACGCCCGTGGGTTTGGTTTCGCTGGTAATGTCCACGAACCAAACCATCTGTCGTCCTTCCAAACATTCTTTCTGTATGGCCTCATCGGTGATCACGATGAAGTTGCGTTTGCGACCGAGCAAGTTCTTTTCAAACTCTTCGATCTCCATGTCCATCAGCGGGAAAGTGGTGTGGGCCCCATGCATGGGGGGTAAATCCATGCGTGCGACTTGCGGGTAAAGGAGGTTTTCAACCGTGGGCTCTTTCGGCCCGTTCAAAAGTTTGTCGCGATCGACAATTTGCAAGATGCCGTCGGTGTTGGTGCCATAGCCAAAATACACCCGGTTGCCCTTGGGCCCCGTAGACATCGGGCCGTGCAGTGAAATGGGCACGGCGCCTCCAGCGCCAGGTTGCTGACCAACCAAGCCGAAATCACGGATGAAGACCGGGTGCGCAGGATCCGAGAGGTCATAGATTTGGGTCATCCGATTGGTACGCCACTGGGGATGCCCCGACACGAGGTAGGCAATGCCGGTATCGCATTCCCAAAAGTTTTTATGGGTGCCGTTGAGCCCCTTGACAATGGTGGTCAACAGGGCAGGTTTGGCGGGGTCAGTGACATCCCAGATTTC
Source organism: uncultured Bordetella sp. (assembly GCA_964390775.1). Taxonomy (GTDB): domain Bacteria; phylum Pseudomonadota; class Gammaproteobacteria; order Burkholderiales; family Burkholderiaceae_C; genus Limnohabitans. The sequence continues at coordinate 14,341 of CAYMJT010000012.1, read as the reverse complement.
ATGGGCTTGATTGCCAAACACGCGCAACATATAGAACTTGCTTTTATCGGCTTTGGGTAAGTCGGCGCCACTGCAAATGCGCACCATTTGAGCACCACCTTGCTCGGCTTTTCCTTTCTCGCCAGGTATATGGGTGAGGTATTTGGGCTTTTTGGGGTCGGTGACATCCAGAATGGATGTGCCGTTGTCTTCCATCTGCCCTGTCAGGGGGTTGAGTTTGTGGTCGCCATGATGCCCCACATAAGCGATCCAACGTTGGCCCTGTTTTTGGATGGTGGGCTGATAAGCGGTGCGGGCCTGCAAGTCACTGTAGCCCACCAAACGCATGTTCAGGGCTTGGGCTTGATCGCCTGCGGGGGCTGCATGCGCTACTGCGCCCAGCACCGCATAGCAGATCAGTGACCAGATTCGTATATTTTTCATGGTTTTGTCTCCTCGTGAAGTACACCCTGCATTGGGGTGCGATTAAGGGCTGATCAGAAATGACTATAGCCAAAGTAGTGCATCATGCAAGACCCACATGCGACTGCCATGCATCACTGATTAGGCCGCAGACGCTCAAGGAGTGATGTCTTGGGTCCCCCAATACAAACGCATGGGGTTGAGGCTCAAAATTTGTTCGACCCAAGCCGCACCCACCCACTGATCTAGGTTTTTACGCAGTTGCGAGTAGTCTGCACAATCTTCATGATTGGTGCATGGCCAGTCACTGCCCCACATGAGCGCCGTCGGACCCAACTCTCCCAGCAAGACTTGGGTCAATTTTTCGGCGTCAAGCCCAGCCTGTCGATAAGCCCCACTGAGTTTCACCATGACCCGGTCTGCCCCGAGACGCGACAACAACTTCAGCGTGGGGTCGCTGCTTGTCGCCCTCAAAGGCTTTGCCATGTGATCGATAACCACCCTGATGCCTTTGGGTATTTGGGGCAGTACATCAGGCAATCGACCCGGGTCGGTGTGGATTTGCAGGTGCCAGTCCAACACAGTCATGCGATCCCAGAACGAGGTGTTTTGGATCCACTCGTCAACCCGATGATCATGCCCCACCAGGTTAAGTCGTATTCCGCGCACACCCATGCGCTGCATCTGTCTCATTGCTTGGAGAGAAATCGTGGGTTCAACCACCGCAATGCCCAGCAAGCACCCGCGATGGGCCGCCAACGCATTCAACATCTGCTGGTTGTCTGTCCCCAGAAAGCTGGGTTGGACCAAAACGCCATGTGTGATGCCCTCATGGCCTGCCAACGACCGCCACCGATCCAGCGAGGCGGTGTAGGCGGGCACATAGCGTGCACCGACCATGGCTTTGCTGGCTTCAAAGATGTGGAAGTGGGTATCTACACGAGGGATTGAAAGCCTGGTTTCCATGGTGTAGAGTATAGTCCTGTAGAGGACTAGATATGACTTTGAATTTGACTACTCTTGCATCACCCGGTCAAAGCCGCTACGGCACGCTGGCGGCCGCTCTGCGGCAACGGGTGATAGAGGGTGAGTGGCATCCCGGGCAGATGATTCCCTCGGAAGCCTCGTTGGCCACCAGTTACGGCGTGGCGCTGGGCACCTTGCGTCAGGCACTGGCTCTGCTGGTACAAGATGGTGTGTTGCGGCGGCAGCACGGCAAGGGCACTTTCGTCAGTCGTGGCCTGGATAACGCATCCATGATGCGATTTTTCCGTTTTCAATCAGAGGAAGGGATTGCATCGACACCTGACTCGCGCATATTGCATCGCCAGTTTCGTCATCCTACTTCTACAGAAGCCAAGGTGTTTCAGATCGATGCATCAGATCAAGTGATGCAACTCGAACGGCTACGCAGCCTGGAGGGACAACCTTGCCTGCTAGAGACCATCGTGTTACCACTGCCCCTGTTTGGTGCTCTGGCCGACTCTGACACCGAGGGTTGGGATGATCTGCTGTACCCGATGTATCAAAAGAAATGTCGAGTCTTGGTTCACCATGCACAAGATGAGTTGAAATTTTCACAACTCAATGCCAAGCAAGCATCGCGACTCAAACTGCAGGTGGGTCACCCATGCGTGCTGGTCGAACGACAGGCCTTTGACGTCGGGGGCCGATGCATTGAGCGTCGCACGACCCGTGGCGATGCTTTTTCCTTCACCTATATGGCACATGTCAAATAAGGAGCAGTCCATGTACCCATCATCATTGGCGAACAATTTTCGATGCCTATGCCTATTGCTTTTGAGCAGTCTGATCGGTTCGCTGGCCTGGGCACAAGCCACTGCAAGTTATCCCAATAAACCCGTCACGCTGGTCGTCACCTATCCGCCTGGTGGCGGAGCTGACGCCATGGCACGTTTGCTGGCGCCCAAAATGGCTGAAGCGCTGGGACAGAATGTGCTGGTAGAAAACAAACCCGGTGCCGGCGGCCAAATTGGTGCTGCCGCCGTCGCCAAAGCAGCGCCCGACGGCTATACCCTGATGCTCGATGCGTCGTCATTTGCAGTCAACCCTTCTCTGTATCCCAAGCTACCCTACGACACATTAAAAGCTTTCAAACCCATAGGCGTGGTTGCCCTGTTTCCTAACGTCGTGCTGGTGAATTCGAATTTCTCAGCCCAGAGTGTGTCCGATTTAATCGCTATTGCCAAAAGAAGCAAAGATTCGGTCTCTTATGCCTCATCGGGCAACGGCTCGGCTCAGCATTTGGCAGGCGCGCTATTCGAGTCGGCGACCGGTGTGGATATGGTTCATGTGCCTTACAAAGGCGGCGGCCCGGCCCTCAATGATGTGGTCGGTGGGCAAGTTCCACTGTTTTTCGGCAACTTGGCCTCGACGTTGCAGCATGTACAAAGTGGAAAATTACGCGCTCTGGCCGTGACCTCAGCCAAGCGTTCCCACATCCTTTCCGGTGTTCCGACGCTGAGCGAGGTTGGTGTCAAAGGCGCCGAAATCTACGAATGGAATGCGGTTTTTGTGCCGACTGGTACGCCCGATGCGGTGGTTGCCAAAATCGCTTCGGCATTTCAGCAGGCACTCGATGCACCCGAGGTGAAACAGCGAATAGCCCAACTCGGTGGTGAAATACAACGCTCAACCCCGGAGCAGGCGCAAAGCTTTATCGAGCAGCAGATCGCGCTTTGGGGACGCGTGATCAAAGACAGAAAAATTGCCGTCGAATAAGTCTTCAAGACGGTGACTTCTCTCAGGATTTACGCGCCATCTGCAACTGGTGCAGGGTGATTTTTCGAACCTCGAGCTGACTGCTCTCGATGTGCATTTTCAGCAGCATGCGGGTCTGATCGCTGCGCTGCTTTTGAATCGCATGCAAGATTTTGCTGTGCTCGTCAAAGGTGGCATCGATCCGTGGCCGCTGGGTGAAATCCAGTCGTCTGATCACTCGGATGCGATCGGTAATGTCTTGGTGCGCTCTGAGCATTTCGGCATTGCCCGTCGCCTCCACCAAGGCCAGGTGAAACTCTTCATCCCAAACGCACACCTCATGGGGATCCAGGTTGCGTTCGCTTTTAGGGGTCAGCCACCTGCGGGCCTGCTCGTCCAAAATCGCGGCGCTGCGCTCGGGATCGCCCCGGACTTTTCCTTCACACAAACGCTGCACAGCCTCGGTTTCAATGAGCACCCGCAGGTCATACAGCTGGTCGAATCGCTCAAAGTCAAAGGGAAGTACCCGCCAACCATTGCGAAAGAGCACTTCAACTTGCCCCTCCTGTTGCAAACGCAGCAGCGCTTGACGCACGGGTGTGCGTGAGACTTGCAAACGTTCGGAAACGTCGTTTTCGGTGAAACGGTCGCCTGGCACCCAATAAAAGTCGGCCAGGTCTTGTTTCAGACGCAGATAGACTTCATCGGCCAGAGAAACCCGATTGAGTTGTTGTGTGTTCATCGAGCTTACAGTTTAATCAAAATTCGGCTCCCAGCCGTCCCTCAGCGACGCACCTCGCGCTGAAAGACCTCCAGGCTGCGCTTTTTGGTGGCGACAAAGTTGGCCTCGCTCAAGGTGGCCACCGTACGGGGTCGTGGATCGTCATAGCGCAAGATCTCGGCAATTGAAGTCGGTCGTTTGGTCAGCAGCAGCACCAGGTCGGCCAGATACACCGCTTCTTCCAAATCGTGCGATACCAGCATCATGGTGGTGCCGGTTTGCATGAACACCTCTTGCAGCTTTTCCCGTATGAACAGGGTCATCTCAAAATCGAGCGCCGAGAACGGTTCGTCCAGAAACAATACTTCGGGCTTGGGTGCCAAGGCCCGCATGATCGATGCAGTTTGCTGCTGCCCGCCCGAAAGCTCATAGGGATAGCGATTCAGGTCGAACTTGACATCAAAGGAGGCCACCAATTCTTCCATGCGCCGGTCGACTTCTGTTTTGCTCTTTCCCTCGAGTTTCAGGGGGTAAGCGATGTTATCGATGGTTCGCATCCAGGGGAACAGCGCTTCGCGATAGTTTTGAAAGACGTAGCCGATTTTGGTGTCTTTCAATGACTTACCGTCAAAAAGAATTTCACCGCGATCAATCGGAACCAAGCCTGAAATCATATTGATCAGCGTCGATTTACCGCAGCCATTGGGACCAAAGATCGAGACGATTTTCCCCTTTGGAATGTCCAAATCAAAGTTCTCATACAAAGGCCAACCTGCAAAATACTTGGTCAGGCCACGTATGGTGATGTGGGTGCCCGCAGGCCCAGGGTGAAAAGTGGGTTTGGGCACGTCGGCGTAGACCGGGCCATTGATCACTGAGTTCATCTTCCGCTCCAATGAACGATGCGTTTTTCCAGGGCCAAAAACAGCACATTGAGGGCATAACCCAAGATGCCGGCGGCCATGATGGCGGCATACATCACACGCACATTCATTACTTGCTGGGCATCGATGATTTTGTGCCCCAGGCCATTCTCCGACCCAATGAACATTTCAGCCACCACCACAATCACCAGCGCCATCGAGACGGCCGAGCGCAAACCGACAAAGGTGGGCTGCAAACTTTCCCAAAACAGCACATCTTTGAAGATTTGCCATCTCGAAGCCCCCATGACTTTGGCCGCTGCGACCCTTTGCTTGCGGGCATTGATGACGCCATAAGCACAATTGAAGATGACAATCAAAAAGGCACCAAATGCGGCGATCGCCACTTTGTTGATGTTATTGATGCCAAAGATCAGCAAAAACAAGGGGATCAGCGCAGAGGCAGGTGTAGATCGAAAAAAATCAATCACGAACTCGACACTGCGATAGGCTCGCTCATTGCTGCCCAAGGCAATGCCTAGGGGCATGCCCACCGCAGTGGCAATGGCAAACGCATACAAGGTGCGCTCCAAGGTCACCAGAAAGTGCGGCAACAACACCGAGCCAGCCATGCCATTGATCAGCGTGAGCAAAGTGTCAATGGGAGCGGGCAGCAAGATGGGCTTGATGAGCCCGAATCGCACCACCAAATCCCAGATCAACAGCAAGATCACAGGCCCCACCAAGGGCAAGGCTTTGCCCCAATCAAATCGCTGTGGCTGAGGTGATTGGGTGGTCGCCCCGCTCGATTGCCATGGCGACTGGGCCGATGATGCTGCAACGCTTGTCAGTTCCTGGCTCATACCGTTCTTTACCCTTTGTACAACATGGCGCCCACATCCACCTTGCGGCTAAATATTCCGCGCTCGGTGAACAGGTCGAAGAATTTCTGAAAATAGGCGATGTCCGTCGGCTTGAATTCGCTCGACATCATGTAGTCGGCCATGGGCACTTCGTTGGTTAATGCGCCCTCGATGGCGGTGTATCCCTTCAGGAAGGGGCGAGCCTCGGCCGGATTGTTTTTGACCAGATCGACACCTCGTTTGTAGGCTGCGATATAGCGTTTAGTGACCTCAGGGTATTTTTTGATGAATTCGGTGGTCAGACTGGCCGAACCTCCATGCCAAGGCGCCATGGGGTCGCCCAAGACGTATTTGGCAATCACCCCGACCTCAAGGTTACGGGTGGTGCCATTCATGCGCCCGACCGTTCCAGTGGGCTCTAGGGTATAGCAGGCATCCACCTGGGCGGCCGCAATGGCAGCAATGTGCTGTCCGATCGGCAATTCCACCACGGTGAAGTTTTTTGCGCCTGCGCGCTCCAACACCGTACGCGCCAAAACAACGTTTTGCACGCCAGGACCACAGGCCACGCGTTTGCCACTGAGCTCACTAATGGCTTTAATCGGGCTGTCTTTGGCGACTATGAATTCGTCGAGCACAAATTTTTGATTGGTCGGGTTGGTGCAAAAGATTTGCAACAATCCTGGCTGCGCGATCTCGGCGATGCCCAAAGCCGCTGAGCCTGTACCGTTTGAACTGCCTTCAGCGCGACCGGCAATCATGGCCTCGGCCACTTGTTGTGGGCTGGCCAACTTGAGTGGCTCGACATCGAGGCCTGCCTCCTTGAAATAGCCTTTTTCGACCGCCGCAAAAAATGGAATTCCCGAGGCCACTGGCCAAAAGCCCACCCGGATCTTGGGGCTGCTTTGAGCCATGACCCATGTAGGGGCACTTAGGGCGGCCAATGTGGCGCTACCCACTTGAAGTACTCGCCTGCGCGAGGACTGCACGTTTGAGACGGATTGGGTGCTGAGACTGCGGTGCATGGTTTACTCCTTGATGAATGGATCAGACAGACTGCGGGGAATGTGTTTGTTTCGATTGCACATAGGCTCGCCAGCCACCGAAGTGGCTGATGTCCTGTGCCTTTTCCAGGGCATGGGCTTCACATAAAAATCCCTGCACCCGACACCCGTCGTGCAATGTCAAGGTGCCTATGCCCAATGGCGCAGGAATCGCGGCCACAAACGAACCGTATTCGGTCACTGGCATAGACCAAACCTCAACCTGAATCGAATGCCCATGAGTGGGCCCGACCTGCACCAAACCTGGCTTGGGTGGCTGGGTGTCGGCCAAGGCATACAGTTTGTAGAGGGGTGCGGTATGAGTGGTTTCGATCAGCCGACCCCCTCGCTCGGTCAGTTGGCCATTCAGCGGCATGCCGCTCAGATGTGCTCCGACCACCGCCAGTTGAATCTCGGCTTGCTGGGTCATCTCGGCGCCGGGTGGCTCAGGGGCAGCGAAGTCGACTTGAGTCAATGGCTTTGCGGTCGCGCCTAATGTGGCATGGGTATCGCCATGAACACTGGCGTGATAGCGTGTTCCCCATTCCGCCAGCGGCCAATCGGAGCCAGCTGCGCCAATAAAGGTGATGCCAAATGGCAATCCATCGGCGCGCAGCCCCGAAGGCACCGACAAGGCGGCATAGTCCAGCAAATTCACAAAATTGGTGTAATAGCCCAATCGTCGATTCAATTCCACGGGGTCTTTTTGCATATCGGCAATGCGCACATGCGTCGTGGTCGTGGGGACCACCATGAAATCCATCTTTTGCCACATGGGTCGAACCTCTTGTTCGATTTGCCGCAAGGTCAATTGGGCTTCGAACACGTCGGCGGCTGAGAACCGGCGCGATTGCCCGATGATGCTGCGCACGGGTTCGATCACACTGTCCTCAAAGGCCTCGAAAAATGGCCTGATCGCCGCATGTCGCTCGGCGACCAGGGCACTGCCATACAGCAAGTCGGCGGCGCGGGCCAGTGGCGCATAGGGGATGCGCACCAGTTGTGCCCCCAATTGGCACAAACGCTCTAACGAAGCCTCAAATGCAACTTTGGCAACTTCATCGCCATAAAACTCCAAAACATCGGGCACACCCACGCGCGGTGTTCGAGCAAAGGGCTGGATACGCCAGGGCAGATCTTGCGCCGAGCGCGAATAGGGGTCTCGTTCATCGTAGCCAGATGCGGCCATCAGGACCCGCCAGGCCAGTGGAACGCTGCCGGCAAAGATTGACACCACATCCACACTCTGGGCGGCTGGCAAAACTCCTGCGGCACTGATCCGACCGCGTGTAGGTTTGAATCCGACGATGTTATTCAACCCGGCCGGCACCCGGCCCGAGCCAGCGGTATCGGTTCCCAGTGCGAAGTCCACCTGCCCTGTGGCCACCACATAGGCCGAACCGCTGCTGCTGCCACCACTGACGTACAAAGGATTAAAGGCATTGGGTACGGCTCCATAGGGCGAGCGAGTGCCATTCAGGCCACAGGCAAACTGGTCGAGATTGGTTTTGCCCATGAGCGATGCACCAGAATTGAGCAGTCGTTGCACCACAGTGGCGTGCTGCTCGGGTACAAACGCGAAATCAGGACAGGCGGCCGTGGTGGGAACACCGGACACGTCGATGTTGTCTTTGACTGCGAATGTCAGGCCATCTAAGCTTGCACGGCCCAGGGCATCGGTGGATGCCGCCACCAAAGGTGTATCAAGCCGCGTGATCCACTCGGGATGGGCTGCATGTCGGGAATTAGGCTGTGTGGCAGGTTGTGACATTTTGGTGCATCCAAACTTGTATCCAAGATGAATGCAAACAATATGCCATGTCGCTGGGGTGTGCTCAATCAGTACGCCTTTTTGATTCGCCCGCGTCAGGCTGGCCATGCGACTTCAGAGTTGATCGATATGGTTTTCACCCTGGCCGAGGTCATCCTGGGTGTCTTTGATCTCGAAACGGTCCGAGGTGCGTATGTAAAAACTGGCTCCAAAGCGAGCCACTGGGTGAAAGTCACGAAGGTTCACGCGCCAACGCTCGGTATCGACCAAGCCATGTCTGGCACTGAGCCAAAGCACCTCACCGATGAATATATATCGACTCTCGGTTTCGATCTTTTCGCTTAAACGACACTCAAAAGCCACGGGCGCTTCGCTGATGCGCGGAGGCAAAACCCGCACCGAAGGCGTCGGGGTCAATCCCACCGCCGTCAATTCACTGATGTTCGAGGGCAATGATCGTCCGCAACCGTGCATTTGCGCGGCCATCAGTTCGTCAGAGATGTGAACCACAAATTGACCGTTGTGCAAGATGTTGGCAGCGGTGTCTTTTAAATGCCCATCTTGCAGCTTGTTGATGCTGATCATCAAGATGGGCGGATCTTCGCCCAACATATTGAACATGGAAAACGGCGCGGCATTCACCACACCGTTGGCACCCAGGGTGGTCACCAAAGCGATCGGTCTGGGAACAATCAAGCTGGCCATCAGCTTGTAGCGCTGATAGGCCGTCAACTCAGAGAAGTCGATCTGCGTAGGTTCTGGGGCGGTCAAACCATCACCTGCACATTGGCCCGCTTGGCGACTTTGGTCCAGCCGTCAATTTGCGAACGAATGAGCTTCACAAATTCATCCCCCACCACGGGCGACTTGCGCGGCAAAGTCTGAAGTTCTTCCAGGCGCGAGGCAATATCGGGCTTGGCGAGTATTTCCGGCATCAAGGCGCTCAGCTTTTGGACAATCGGTGCCGGCAAGTTCTTGGGGGCTGACAAGCCTAGCCACTGTGAACCAGTCATGGAGGGGAAGCCCAATTCGGCGAAAGTGGGGATATTGGGCAAGGCTGGCAGACGCGCCGGGGTGGACACCGCCAAGGCACGCAATGAACCCGCCTTGAGTTGGGCGACATTGGTGGTGATCGGGTCAAAGAGGCTGTCGATTTGACCGCTGAGCAAGTCTTGCATGGCGGGTGCGCTACCTTGGTAGGGCACATGGTCGTGTTGCTGGGCGTTGCCCTCGATCTTGAGCAGTTCACCATACAGATGATTGGCCGAACCGATGCCAGAGGTGCCATAGCGAACCGGCTTGGTTTTGGCATCGTTGATGTATTGGGTCAATGAGGTGTAGGGCGACTGACCCCGCACCAGCACCACCATGGGGGCTTCAACCAGCATGGCCATGTGGGTAAAGTCAGCCACGGGATCAAAAGGCATGCTGGAGCGGGTGGCGGCGGCATAGATGTGCACCGAGGCGTGACTCACCAACAGGGTATAGCCATCGGCGGGCTGTTTGGAGACGTAATCCGTCCCGATCAGTCCGCCCGCACCAGCCCGGTTTTCAACCACCACAGTTTGACCCAAGGCTTGGGACAAATGCGGCGCCATCAGGCGCGACACCGTATCAACCAGTCCACCCGGCGGGAACTGGGCCACCAGTTTGATGGGGCCACGGCTGGGCCAAGCGCTTTGCGCAGAAACCCAAGTGGGCGAAGCCAGCATGGAGGCTGCGCCAGCGGTCAGAATATGACGGCGATTCAGTGTCATGATGAGTCCTTTGTTGAATTTGTTGGGGAGAGAAACTTCAATACCCCTAACGCACAATTTATGCCAAGGCATTGGAATGAGATTTGCTCCATAAACGGGAGAGAAGCTCATCCAAAATGAAATTCAAAAACCCTACGCACCCACTTGGTGCCCGACCGCCCCAAGATGAGACGCTTGTCAGAATGAAAAGTTCAGTAACGCACCAAAAAATCAAATTTCAGAAAGTCGACTGTGAGTCAAGCCAAGCCTGAATACATGGGTGTCTTGCCCGACCATGGGCGATTCGCCTACAGCCCCATACATCAACGAGCGCCTCTGCAATGGCCTCATCCTGCCAAATTGGCGGTCTACATCGCCATCAACCTAGAGCACTTCGCCTTTGGCGCGGGACTTGGGGCCAACCTCGGTCCCCCGAGTCCGCAACCCGATGTGCTGAATTACAGTTGGCGTGAATATGGAAACCGTGTAGGAGCTTGGCGTTGTCTTGAATTATTTGATGAACTGAATCTGCCGACTGCGGCCTTGATCAACACCGCCCTATATGAACACTGTCCTGAATTGATTGCAGCGCATGTACGCCGTGGGGATGAGTTGGTCGGGCATGGCCACACCAACGCCGAGCGTCAAGGTGCTTGGAGTGCCGAGGATGAAACGCGCCTGTTGCGAAGTTGCAAGGACATCATCCGCAGCCATAGCCAAGTCGATGTGCAGGGTTGGCTGTCGCCCTGGATTTCAGAGAGCCTGCTCACCCCCGACCTGTTGGCGGAGACGGCTTATGGATACACCTTGAACTGGTGCCACGATGATCAACCCACACTCATGCGCACACGCCATGGCCAAGGTTTGTGGTCCATCCCCTATCCACAAGAACTCAACGACATCCCCATGATCATGGCGCGGCAACTTGACGCAAAAGACTTTGCACAAATGATCATCGATCAGATGGATGAGATGTTGCAACAGTCCAGCCGTCAATCACTGGTCATGGGCATCGCACTGCACCCTTATATCGTGGGACAACCTTATCGGCTCAAGCATTTGCGTCGGGCATTGCAGCATGTCGCTCAAGCACGCGATGCGGGTCAGATTTGGCTAACCACACCAGGCGCCATTCATGCCCACATGACCCGACCATGAGCGCAGACTCATCAAACGCCATCGGCATCATCGGCTTGGGCATCATGGGCCACACCATGGCTCAAGCCTTGATCGCTGCTGGGTATCAGGTGTTCGGCTTTGACACCGATCCCGCCAAGCGGCGTCGACTGAATCGTCAAGGTGGCGTGGCCTTGGCCGACGCCGCAGCGGTGGCCCAGCGTTGCGACATCCTGATCACGGCTTTGCCCAAGCCACAAGCCTTGTTAGACACGGTGACACAACTGGCCCCGAACCCAGGCCGAAGAAAAAAGCGGGTTTTGATCGAAACCAGCACCTTCACCCTGGAAGACAAGCTTCACGCCAAAGGCATCTTGGAGGCGAAAAAAATCAGCATGGTCGATGCCCCCATCAGCGGAACGGCACACCCTGACCCTGCTACGCAGTGGATCGTGTTTGTCTCTGGTGAGCGCAAAACATGCCGAGACCTTGAGCCGATTTTGAAGCATTTTTCGGTTCAAGCCCCATGGGTGGGGCCTTTTGGGGAAGGCATCAAAATGAAGTTGGTGGCCAATCATTGGGTGGCCATACTCAATGTCGCCAGCGCTGAGACCACCGCTTTTTGTCAAGCGATGGGCTTGAACCCCCAAACGATGCTCAAGCACATCGGACACAGCCCCTATATCGGCACTGGCTTGATGCGCATACGGGTCCCCATGATGATTCAGGAAAAGTTCACGCCCGCAACCATGAAAATCGGGGTTTGGCAAAAAGACATGTCCATCATTGGGCAGATGATGCGCTCCCACGCTTTGCATGCCCCGCTGTTTCAGGCCTCGGCTTCGATCTACAACCAAGCCGAATCCAAGGGCCTCGGTGAGTACGACACGGCGGCGGTTGCACAGATCTTGGCGCCTGCCAGACGCACTCACAGGTCGTGATTGATTGATGCTGACGGTGTCGATGTATCGGCGTGATACAAGACCCAACTTTCACAAGCATTGTCAGGGTGAACCTCGGGAAAGTGCTCCATACGCTGAAATTTTCTGATCCAAATTGGACTCAGAAAATATTTCTGACCGCAACGCGAGCCCGTGCCAGATGTGGTGGAAGGCATCACATACTGGCAGGTATCACAACGGGGCGGATGAGTTTCAAGCATGTCAAATCAAAGCAAACAACATGCCAAATTTGCAAAACGTTCACCCCTGGACGATGAAGATCTGCCAAGCAGGCATCTCAGTCGGGCTGCTTGGCCGGCGCAACCGACGCACCCGCAATACCATGACGGCGCAAGGCGTCGGCCACAAAGCCCTTGGCCTTCATGCTTTCGACAAACTGGGTCAAGTGGGCGGCGGCATCGGGCCCGCGAGATTTGGGCACACCCATGGCTTGCTCAATGACCATGAAGCGCCCAGGCAACAAGCGATAACCGGCGTAACGGCGCATATCGGCTTCGAGTTGTTGTTTGACGCCTGCCGCTACTTCCAGCATTTGCTCGACGAACACATCGACCACGGTCGGCGAAGTCGGGGCCCGAACCAATTCGGCATTTTTCAGCTCACGCGACAGAAATAAATCGTAGGCGCTTGCTTTGCCTACCGCCACACGGATGCCCGCTTGATCGACCTCGTCGTTGCTGCGCAGGGGTGAGTTTTGCGCGACCAAATAACTGCCCTCAATCAATACATAGGGCGCGCTGAATGCGATCCCTTCACCGCGCAAGGGGTCGATGGCAAAAAAACCAATGTCGGCCTGCTCCGCCCGCACCGCTTCGACCGACTTGCCCGCTGCGTCAAACACCAGCCACTCCACATCCAGTTCCAACTGCTGCGCCAGCGCTCGCGCCAGGTCCACCGACACGCCCATGGCTTGCCCGGTCTTGGGGTCTTTGTGGGCCAAGATGGGGTTGCCTAAATTGATGGAAGCGCGCAGCTTGCCCGTCGGTGCAAACGCTTGCCGGATGGCATGGGATGGGTTCATGGTGAATATCCTAGCGATTAACGCCGCCAGAGCAGCAAAAAGATTGCGGTGCCGCAACACGCCATGGCCGCCCATTGGATCAGACCCAGGGGTTCGTTATGCACCATCGCCCCCGACACCATGGCCACCACGGGCACCATGACGGCGCTCAGGCCAGCAAAGTGGGCCGGCAGCAAGCCGACCATTTCAAACCAGGTGGCATTGCCCAGGGCCATAGGCACCAGGGTGATGTAGGCGATGACCCACACCGTCTGCCAAGAAGGCAAGAACCACTCACCCTGCCCCAAAAATCCAGCGACGATAGAGATCGGCACCGCCGCGACAAGCAGTTGCCATCCCGTCAGCACCACAGCGGGAACTGCGATGGGTTTGTGCTTCAGGATCAAGGTACCGATGGCCCAGCCCAAACCAGCCAACAGACCCAGCGCCAGCCCCAGGGGCGCTTGGGCATAACTCTCGGCACCACGCCAGATCAATAATCCCACCCCGAGGGCGCCCACCGACAAAGCCAGCGCCGAGCGACGATCGGGCTTTTGCTGATACACCACGGCGCTGAGCAAGACGGCCCAAATGGGCATGGTGAAGCCCAGCACAGCGGCTTGCCCCGAAGGAATCAGAACGGCGGCATAGGCACTGGCTATATTCCAGACCACCAGATACATCAAGGTCGCCGCCAACAGACGCGGCCAGTGCCTACGCTCGACACGCAGGCTGTGCCCCCGCCACGCGGCCCAGGCCAACAAAATCAGACCAGCCCCCAAAACACTGATGGCACGAAAAGTCCACACCGACACCTCTTGCACCGCATAAACAAACAGCGGCCAGTTGGTACCCCAGACCAGCGTCAACACCCCGATCAGGGTCAGGGCTTTGCGCGGAGCCAAGGCTTGGGACATGGTGAGATGAACGACTGGGTTGCTGATGAATTCGTTTTATTTTACGGGTGAACCGTGCAAAATCCCTAGTTGCACTGGCTACTTTGGCCGCCGCCACCGGCGCCATGGCCCAAGTCACCATCTCTGGTTATTTTGGCGGTTCGTATGACATGTACTCTGTCACCAATGCCAACGCCTATCGCACTGGCAACACCAGCGAAAACCGTGTATCTGACCATTCCTCGCG
>CAYMJT010000011.1:0-35535 GCA_964390775.1 uncultured Bordetella sp. | reverse complement strand
CTGGGGCCGCAAGACTGGGTAGTGCTGGCCCTGAAAGCCCCGGCCTTGGTCCAACTGGCGCCAAACATTGAGGCCACCCTGGCCCCAATGATGGGGCCGCATACACGCGTCTTGACCGCCATGAATGGCGTTCCCTGGTGGTTTTTAGAAGGATTGACCCCGAAGTGGGCGGCCCAGCAGATCGGCGTTCCCCATCTGAACAGCGTGGACCCGAAGGGCTTGTTGCGGCAGGCCTTGCCGCCCGAGCGGGTGAGCGGCGCTGTGGTGCATGCCAGTTGTCACACACCGGCCCCCGGACATGTGCATCACCACTTTGGTCAAGGATTGATTGTCGGCGACCCAGCGGGGGGTGAGCCCTGCGCCGCCACTCAGGGGTTGGTGAATTTATTGCAGGGTGCCGGTTTCGAGGCACGAATATCGACACGCATTCAACACGATGTCTGGTTCAAGCTATGGGGCAATATGACCATGAACCCATTGAGTGCGATCACCATGGCGACCACCGACTTGATGCTCGGTGACCCCGATGTGCGCGGCTTTGTGTCGAATGTGATGCTCGAGGCGCGCGAGATTGGTAATCGCCTGGGTTTGCCAATTGAGCAGTCGCCCGAAGACCGACATGCGGTGACGGCCAAGCTGGGGGCCTTCAAGACCTCGATGTTGCAAGATGTCGAAGCGGGGCGTGAAGTGGAACTGGACGCGCTGGTGACCGTGGTGCAAGAGTTGGGCCGCTTGACGGGCGTGTCAACGCCTTACACCGATGCCTTGCTCGGTTTGGCACGGCTGCGCCTCAAAGGCTTGGGGCTGTACCGTCGGGGGGATCAATGAGTGAAGGCCGCGCCCTGTCTCTAACGGCGTTTTTAACGCTGTTGTTGGTCGGCTTGATGATGGGAGCCAACCATGTGGCGGCTCGAGTGGCCTTTGCCAGCGGGCTGGATGTGGCCACCGCCGTAGCGGTGCGCAGCGGGGTCACGGCGACGGTCGTGGGTCTGCTGATCGTACTGGCCCGAGTCCCTTTGATGGGGCTCAATGACCGACAACGCAAGTCTTTGTTATTGATTGGCGTGCTGATTGGCGTGCAAAGTCAGTGCCTTTATTCATCGGTGGCTCGACTTCCGGTGGCGCTGGCTTTACTGGCTTTCAATACTTACCCATTGTTCACCGCCATGTGGGACCGCCTGATTTATGGCCATGCCCCCTCCAAGGCGATGGTGGGGGCCATGCCGGTGATTTTGATCGGACTGGGGCTGGCCTTGGATGTGTTGGGCGCGGCCTCGGGTCTTGGGGCGGGAACCCAATGGGCCCAAATGGGTGCCGGGGTGGCGTTTGCCCTGGCGGCGGCGGCCTCGTTTGGTTTGGCCTTGATCGTGACGCAGCATGAAACACAGGGGCTGGACGGGCGCTGGCGCACCCTGTTCAATATGAGCACTGCATGCGTGATCGCCCTGGCCGTGGTGGCTTGGCATGGCGCCCCCCAGTGGCCCGGCAGTTCACTGGGGTGGCTGGGTTTGGCCGCGTTGAGTTTTTTGTATGGCACGGCATTTACCATCATGTTCACCGTACTGCCCCGCTTGGGTGCGGCCAGCTATTCGGCCATCATGAATGTCGAGCCGATTTTTGCCCTGGTATTGGCTTGGGGTTTACTGGAGCAAGCGATTGCCCCATCGCAAGTGTTGGGCGCCATATTGGTGGTCGGCGCGGTCATCTGGCTGGGTTTGCGCAAAGCCGGTTGAGCCTCCTTCAGTGGGCCAAGGCCTCCTCGATGTGGGGGCGCAGCCGCGAGGGGTCATCGTTGGGAGCGAATCGGCGCAAGACCCGTCCGTCGCGGCCCAAAAGGAACTTGGTGAAATTCCATTTGATGGCCTCGCTGCCCAACAATCCAGGGGCTTCTTTCTTCAACCACTGAAACAAGGGGTGGGCCTGCTTGCCGTTGACCTCGATTTTTTCAGTCAGCGCAAAGGTGACCCCATAATTCCGTTGACAAAAGGCCTGGATTTCTTGGTGGGCTGCGGGGTCTTGACCTCCGAACTGGTTACAAGGGCTACCCACCACGGTCAAACCGCGCTCGAACAGTTCGTGGTGCAAGGTCTGCAAGCCCTGCAACTGGGGCGTGAAGCCGCAGGCGCTGGCCGTATTGACCCACAGCACCACCCGACCTTTGAGAGCGGCCAGATCAAACGCAGTACCGTCTATGCGCCGGATGGTGAAATCTTGCAATTGGGCCATGACCGTACTCCGTTGGGGCATCAAAGGGGGTCTTAGGCGTCGGTGTTGACCTGATTGGCCTGCTTGGTTTGTTGATGACGCCGCCACCAGCGCCAGCCTACCCACAGAGCGGCCAAGAGCAACAAGCCAAAGATGGCGTGTTGAAACTGGCGCAACACAGCAAACATCCAATCCCAGTTTTGGGCCCCAAAATAGCCCAGATACACCCAGATGGGCACGCTGATCAAGGCGGCGAATCCATCCATGAGGAACCAGGTCAGAAAAGAAACCCGGTGACTCATGCCAGCAGTGAAAAAGACCGGGGTGCGCAAGCCAGGCAAAAAACGCGCGACGAACATGACCCAACGGCCATATTGATGGAATGCGCCTTGGGCTTTCTCAAAGCGCTGTGGGGTCAGCACACGGCGAAATCCAGGCCATTGAATGATGCGCGGGCCGTATAAACGGCCCAAGGTGAACATGAGGCCGTCTCCGATCAAAACACCGGCCATACCCACCGCAAACATGGTGTGGACATCGGCGTGCCCTAGCCCCGCGATGACGCCCCCAGTGA
The DNA here is from genome assembly GCA_964390775.1 of uncultured Bordetella sp. Taxonomy (GTDB): domain Bacteria; phylum Pseudomonadota; class Gammaproteobacteria; order Burkholderiales; family Burkholderiaceae_C; genus Limnohabitans. The sequence goes on along the minus strand of CAYMJT010000011.1, from coordinate 32,756 downwards.
CCAGGGTCACATCTTCCGGGACGGGAACCCCAAATCCGCAGATCAGCAACATCACGAATACGGCCACATAGCCGTATTCGGTGAAGATGGGCATCAGAAGTTCAAAAAATTCCATGGTGCTTGGACGGGTCGGCGCAGTGTAAACGATTTGTAAAGCCTTGCCGCAATACCCCTTTTCGGTGCTGCCTGTTCCGCTTTGGCGACCCGCTTGGCTTTGATGGCATAGTATGCCTTCAGACCACATCCTACACCCTGGGAAGCCGCTGCCATGCCACGCCCGATTTCGGCCTTGATTGATTTGCCCGCTTTGAGTCACAACCTGGACTTGTTGCGTCAGCATGCGCCACACGCCAAGGTGTGCGCAGTGGTCAAAGCCAACGCCTATGGCCACGGCCTGGAGCGGGTGTTGCCCGCCTTGCGCAGCGCCGATGCGCTGGCCATGCTGGATTTGAGTGAGGCGCAACGGGCACGCTCGGCGGGCTGGCGTGGGCCGATCTGGATGCTGGAGGGGGCGTTTGAAGCGCGCGATCTGGAGCTGTGCTCGAGTTTGGGGCTTTGGCACACGGTCCACTGCGATGCGCAAATCGACGCCCTCAGTCGCCATAAGACACAAGTGCCGCACCGGATTTTTTTAAAAATGAATTCCGGCATGAACCGATTGGGCTTTCCCACCCAGCGATACCGATCGGCGTGGGCGCGTTTGCAGGCTTTGCCACAAGTGGACGAAATCTCGCACATGACGCATTTCAGCGATGCCGATGGCGAACGCGGGGTATTGCACCAATGGCAAGTATTTCAGGACGTCACCCGCGACCTAGACGGCGAGCGCAGTTTGGCCAATAGCGCCGCGATGCTGCGACATCCGGCAACCCAGGCCGATTGGGTGCGACCTGGCATTGCCTTATACGGCAGCTCGCCCGACCCGCAAGCCCACAGCAGCGATGATTGGGGTCTGCGCCCAGTGATGACCTTGCAGTCACAGCTGATCGCGGTGCAAGATTTGCAAACGGGTGACTCGGTCGGATACGGCTCGCTATTTGCGGCCGAGCGGCCCATGCGCATCGGTGTGGTGGCCTGCGGCTACGCCGATGGCTATCCAAGGCATGCCCCGACAGGCACACCGGTATTGGTTCAAGGTGTACGCACCCGTACATTGGGACGGGTCAGCATGGACATGCTGGCGGTCGACCTGACCCCCTGCCCCCAGGCCACAGAGGGTGCTGATGTGACGCTGTGGGGTCGATCGAAGCAGGGCACAGTGTTGCCCATCGACGAGGTGGCCCGCGCCGCCGAAACTGTGTCTTACGAGTTGATGTGCGCGCTGGCCACGCGGGTCCCGGTCGAAGTAGTGGCCTAGGGAAGCTCTGCCTAAACCAAACATTGGTCCAACAACTCAACCCAATGCCGCACCGGGGTCCCGGTGCCGCTTTGCAGATGGGTGATGCAACCGATGTTGGCGCTGACGATGGCTTGCGGTTTGAGCGCACCGAGGTGCCCCAGTTTGCGGTCGCGCAATTGACCGGCGATCTCGGGTTGTAACACCGAGTAGGTGCCCGCCGAGCCACAGCAGAGATGCGATTCAGCGGGCGCGAGGTGAATGTCAAACCCCAAGGCGCCCAGGTGTTGTTCCACGCCACCGCGCAGCTGCTGGCCGTGTTGCAAGGTGCAAGGCGGATGAAAAGCCAGGGTGCCGCACTGACGCGCATGCTCGGCCAGTTGAGTTCCGAGGGCAGCGGTGATATCAGGCAACAACTCGCTCAGGTCACGGGTCAGTTCGCTGACCCGCTTGGCTTTGCTGGCATAGGCTGGGTCGTGACGCAGCAAATGGCCATAGTCTTTGACGGTCACCCCGCACCCCGAGGCATTCATCACGACTGCCTCAACGCCCTGTTCGATGTGGGGCCACCAGGCGTCGATGTTGTTGCGCATCTGATCGAGTGCAGCGTCTTGTTCATTCAGATGGAATTTGACGCCGCCACAACAAGCCGCTGCCGGGGCCACCAGGGTCTGGATGCCGGCGGCATCGAGCACTCGGGCCGTGGCAGCGTTGATATTGGGCTGCATGGCGGGTTGCACACAGCCGGCCAACATCAACACCCGACGCGCGTGGGTGCGCGTGGGCCAATGGCCTGCGTCTTGCGCAGGCGGCACTTTGTCACGCAAGGCACGCGGCAAAAATGAACGCATGGCCTGGCCCAATTTCATGGCCGGGGCGAACAAGGGTGAATTCAAACCTTGGGCCAGGGTGGCACGCATCACTTTTTCCGAGGCGGGGCGCTCGACCGCTTGCTCAACGATGTGACGCCCAATATCGACCAAATGCCCGTATTGCACACCGCTGGGGCAGGTGCTTTCGCAGTTGCGACAGGTCAGACAACGGTCAAGGTGCAGTTGGGTTTTCCGAGTCGGCTGAGCACCCTCGAGCACTTGTTTGATCAGGTAGATGCGGCCACGGGGGCCGTCGAGTTCATCGCCCAGCAGTTGATAGGTGGGACAGGTCGCGGTACAAAAACCACAATGCACGCATTTGCGCAGAATGGCTTCGGCCTCTTGGCCTTCGGGGGTGCCTTGGTACTGGGGGGCAAGTTGGGTTTGCATGTCAGAGGGCCGGCGCCGCTTGGGCGTGTGGAAAAAGGCGGCCCGTGCGGAACACGCCATGCGGATCAAACTGGGCTTGCAGGCGATGCCAGATGGCTTGCAGGGCAGCGCTGGGCTGACTCTGAAACCCGTATTCAAAATCGGCCAGGCCACGGGCTTGGCTGACGCGCCAGAGGGTGGCGTGTCCACCCAAACGCTGGGCCTGCGCCCGCAATGGAATGGCCTGCTCGGCATTGGCCCAGAACCAACGCAAAGCCCCATGCCACTCGATCAAAGGGCTGCTGGGCCCATCCAGGGCAGGGGCCGTCGAGGGTAAAGACAAACGCCACAGGGCATGCTCGGGGCTGGGGGCCTGGTTGAAAAAAGGCAGGGTCTGATTGGCGCAGTCGCGCCAGTCATGGGCCGCCTCGGCACTGTTCATGGCTTGGCCCCGATGCCCCAGGGCCTGGACATCGGCCAGCATTTTGGGCTGGGCGCTTTGCACCGCCGCTTGGGCTCCACGCAAGCGGACAAACAAATAACCTTGCGGTGCGCTGGCGGTTTCGTCGAAGACCCAACATGACGCATTCAGGGGCAAGGGTTGTCCAGCCCAGCGTTGCAACATCGCCAGGGCGGCAGGCTGTGGCATGGCGAACATGAGGGTGGCGTCCATGACCGGTTGCGGCAATACCTTGAGTGAGATCTCGGTGACTAGGCCCAAGGTGCCCATGCTGCCGGCCATCAGGCGCGAGACGTCGTAGCCAGCGACGTTTTTCATCACCTGCCCACCGAAACGCAGGTGTTGCCCGAGTCCGTTGAACATGGCCAAACCCAGCACGTGGTCGCGCACACTGCCCGCCGACACGCGGGCGGGGCCGGCCATGCCGGCGGCCACCAGACCGCCCAAAGTGCCAGACTGACCCTGGTAATGCGGCGCGTCAAACGGCAAGCACTGACCGTGGGAGGCGAGGGCCTGTTCAATTTCAGCGACGGGGGTACCCGCATAGGCGGTCAACACCAACTCGGAAGGCTCGTGGCTGATGATGCCCGCCAGACCTCGGGTTTCGAGCCATTCGGCATCGGCGCAGGGCGGCCCCAGGAAATCTTTGCTGCCCTGGCCTCGAATGACCAACACCCGGCGTTGCGCCACAGCGGCTTGGATGCGTTCTTGGTAAGGCAATAAAGGCACAGTCATGCGACGATGTTAACCGTTGTGCGAGCGAGTGCGCGGTTTAGGGTTACTTGCTAAGTATCCCCATGTGGTTTTCTTAACGAGCGATGACGCGCGCCATCTCCAAGCACTTGTTGGAGTAGCCCCATTCGTTGTCGTACCAGGACACCACCTTGATGAAGGTTTTGTCCAAGGCAATGCCGGCTTCAGCATCGAACACCGAAGTGCAAGACTCACCCCGAAAATCGGTGGCGACCACCTTGTCCTCGGTATAGCCCAATACGCCTTTGAGGGCACCCTGACTCTGGGCCTTCATCTCGGCGCAGATGTCTTTGTAGTCGGCCTCATGTTGGAGTTCGACCGTCAGATCGACGACCGAGACATCGGAGGTCGGCACACGGAAAGACATGCCGGTCAATTTTTTATTCAGCTCGGGGATCACCACGCCCACGGCTTTGGCAGCGCCAGTCGACGAGGGGATGATGTTTTCCAAAATGCCACGGCCACCGCGCCAGTCTTTATTGCTGGGCCCGTCAACGGTCTTTTGGGTCGCCGTGGCGGCATGCACCGTGGTCATCAGTCCACGCTTGATGCCCCACTTGTCATTGAGCACCTTGGCCACGGGGGCCAGACAGTTGGTGGTGCAAGAGGCGTTCGAGATGATGGATTGGCCCGCGTAAGTGGCATGGTTGACCCCGTAGACAAACATCGGGGTATCGTCTTTGGAAGGGGCCGACATCAATACTTTGCGGGCGCCAGCCGCCAAGTGCTTTTCGGCGGAGGCTTTGTCCAGAAACAGCCCCGTGGCTTCGATCACCACATCGGCGCCGACCTCGTTCCATTTCAGTTGCGCTGGATCGCGTTCGGCACTGAGGCGAATTTTATGACCATTCACGATCAGGTGCTGCCCCTCGACGGCAACCTCGCCCTTGAAGCGCCCATGCACACTGTCGTACTTGAGCATGTAAGCCAGGTAGTCCGGCTCGAGCAAGTCGTTGATGCCCACCACTTGAATGTCAGAGAAATTTTGGACAGCGGCACGAAACACCATGCGACCGATGCGGCCAAAACCGTTGATGCCAATCTTGATGGTCATTTTTTTCCTTTCGGGGTTCAGAGGAGATTTTTGGGATGAGTTCAGGCCTTGAGCAGCACCTGGTGTACGGTGTCGGCGACGTTTTCGGGGGTGAATCCGAAGTGCTTGAACAACACCCCAGCTGGGGCGCTCTCGCCATAGGTGTCGATGCCGACCACAGCCGATACGCCGTATTTCCACCAGAAGTCGGTGACCCCCATCTCAATCGCGACGCGCGGCAAGCCATCGGGTAATACGGCGCGTTTGTAGGCCACACTTTGACGGTCAAAGGTGGTGGTGCTGGGCATCGAGACCACCCGAGTGGCGATGCCTCGCTCGGCCAGTTGTTTTTGGGCCTGCAGGGCCAAGCCCACTTCAGAGCCGGTGGCGATGAGGACGGCTTGCGCTTGGCGCTTCAAACCCACTTGTTCGGACTCGGCCACGATGTAGGCGCCGTGCGCGATGGCATCTAGGCCGCTGGCGTTGGGGGCCTGGGCCGAGGTCGGTTTGCCCACATAGGGCAGGTTTTGGCGACTCAGCAGCAAAGCGGTGGGCCGATTGGTTTGTCGCAAAGCCACGGCCCAAGCCACTGCGGTCTCGGCAGTGTCGGCAGGACGCCAGACGTCAAGGTTAGGAATCAGACGCAAACTGGCGGCATGCTCAATCGACTGGTGTGTCGGGCCATCTTCACCCAATCCGATCGAGTCGTGGGTGAACACATGGATCACACGTTGCTTCATCAGCGCCGCCATGCGTATGGCATTGCGTGAGTAATCGCTAAAGGTCAGGAAAGTGCCGCCATAAGGAATGTAGCCGCCATGCAAGGCCACGCCGTTCATGATCGCAGCCATGCCAAATTCGCGCACACCGTAATTGATGTGTCGCCCCAACTGAGCAGACTCGGTGCGAACCACATCGCCAGCCAAATCGAACCGCAAAGCGGGTGTGCTGGGGGTGTTGGTGAGGTTGGAGCCAGTCAAATCGGCGCTGCCCCCCAGCAATTCGGGCAGATGGGCCGTGAAGTCATTGAGTGCCAGCTGACTGGCTTTGCGGCTGGCCACCGTCTCGGCTTTTTGGTGCGCAGCCAAAACGGTATCGACCACCCACTGGTCGAATTGGGCCGGCAACTGACCCTTAGACCGGCGCAAAAATTCGGCAGCGAGCTGCGGGTGCGCCTTTTGGTACTGGGCGAAAGACCGATCCCACTCGGACTGGGCCTTTTGGCCCGCAGCTGCGGCGCTCCACAGGGCATAGACTTCGGCGGGCACGACAAAGGGCGGATGGTCCCAGCCCAAGGCAGCACGGGTCAGTTGAATCTCGTCGGCCCCCAAGGGTTCGCCATGGGCTTTGGCGGTGTTGGCCCGGTTCGGACTGCCCTTGCCAATGTGGGTTTTACAAATGATCAAGGTCGGCTGGGTGGCGCTATGACGAGCACTGGCGATGGCCGCACTGACCGCTTGAGCATCGTGACCGTCGATGGGGCCCAGGACTTGCCAGCCGTAGGCTTTAAAGCGTTGGGCGGTGTTGTCGGCAAACCAAGGGGCAACCTGCCCATCAATCGAGATCCCGTTGTCGTCATACAGGGCAATGAGTTTGTTCAACTTCCAGGCCCCAGCCAGAGAACAGGCTTCGTGACTGATCCCCTCCATCAAGCAACCGTCGCCCAAAAACACATAGGTGTGGTGATCGACGATGTCGTGACCAGGTCGGTTGAACTCGGTGGCCAACAATTTTTCGGCCAATGCCATGCCCACCGCGTTGGTGATGCCTTGCCCCAAGGGGCCCGTGGTGGTCTCGACGCCAGGGGTCACCCCCACCTCGGGGTGACCCGCTGTTTTGCTGTGCAGCTGACGGAAGTTCTTCAGCTCTTGCAGGGGCAAGTCATAACCGGTCAGGTGCAATAGGGCGTAAATCAACATCGAGCCGTGACCGTTGGAGAGCACGAAACGGTCGCGGTTGGGCCAATGTGGGTTGGACGGGTTGTGCCGTAAATGGTCCTTCCAGAGGGCAACGGCGATATCGGCCATACCCATCGGGGCCCCCGGATGACCAGAATTGGCCTGTTGAACAGCGTCCATGGACAGGGCGCGAATGGCGTTGGCCATCAATTGTTGAGGTGCCATGGGTGTGAAAATGGATGTGTGGTGGGAAAACCAGAGATTGTATTCCCTGCGATTTCGATTCTGAAGCCGATGCCTGCGACGCGACATACACTTGGAACCATGAGAACTGGGCATGCAGAAAAGGCCAGCGCCTTGGTCCTGGCCGCCGGGCGGGGCGAGCGCATGCGCCCCTTGACCGACACGACGCCCAAACCCATGCTGGATTTGGGTGGGCGGCCTTTGTTGGGCTGGCATTTGCGTCAACTCGCCAAAGCCGGTCACCGCCATGTGGTGGTCAATACCGCTTGGCTGGAATCGAAGGTGCTGGAGGGTATTGGGTCGATCTGGCAAGACCCTCTTAGCCCCGAGCTTAAGTTGGCAATCACTTTCTCGCAGGAGTTCCGAGATTTTGGTGGTGCCCTGGAAACTGGGGGCGGCATTGCTCGCGCTTTGCCGCAACTGGCCGATGTGTTTTGGGTGGTGGCGGGCGATGTATTCATGCCGGACTTTGATTTTTCAATTCAGGCCATGGCCGTGTTCTCGCAAAGTGAGGACCGGGCTCGTTTGTGGTTGGTGCCCAATCCCGTGCATCACCCAGCGGGAGATTTCGGCTTGGTGAATGATCGGGTGTTGAACTTGGCTCCTGGCGCGACAGGTCCAAGACTGACTTTCAGCACTTTGGGTTTGTATAAAAAAACTTTTTTTGTGCCTCCTGTTTGCGAGTTGCCCGCTGGCAACCCGCAGGGGGTCAAGGCGGCATTGGCCCCGATGCTGCGGCGAGGCATGGATCTGGGCTGGGTGGGGGGAGAGAGCCACGCCGGCCCCTGGGTCGATGTTGGCACGCCTCAACGACTGGATGAATTAAGGAGTTTGCATGGCTGAGACCAATATGGCGGTGTATGCCCAACGGCGCGCGCGACTCGCTGCCCAACTGGGGCCGAATGGGGTTTTGCTGTTGCCCACCGCACCAGAGCGTGCGCGCAACCGCGACAGCGATTTCCCATACCGACACGACTCGTATTTCCATTACTTGACCGGATTTACCGAGCCCAGGGCCTGGCTGGTATTAACCGCCGAGGGGCGCAGCGCCTTGTTTTGTCAACCGAAGGACTTGGAACGCGAGATCTGGGACGGTATCCGTCTGGGGCCCGAAGCGGCCCCGCAAACGCTGGGGGTGGACGAGGCGTATTCAGTCACCGAATTGGAAACCCAGTTGCCGAAATGGCTGGAAAACAAATCCGCCGTGTGGTTCCCATTTGCCATCCATGACGGGCTGGCCGCTCGGGTGGAGGGCTGGCTGTCTCAGGTGCGCGCGCGGGTGCGTCTGGGGGCCATTTGTCCGGCGCGACAAATGGACGCTTGCACCCTGCTCGATGAAATGCGACTGATCAAAGACGGTCACGAGTTGGCGACCATGCGGCAGGCCGCACGCATCAGCGCCGCCGCTCATGTGCGCGCCATGAAGACCAGCGCCCAGATGTTGCGGGCTGGCATGGACGCACGCGAATATCACCTGGAGGCCGAGCTGCTGCATGAGTTTCGCCGCCATGGTTCTCAGTTTCCTGCCTACACCTCGATCGTGGCGGCAGGCGCCAATGCCTGTGTGTTGCACTATCGCGCCGACGTCGCCCCGCTGCGCGACGGTGAGTTGGTGCTGATCGACGCCGGTTGTGAGTTGGATGGGTATGCCAGCGACATCACACGAACCTTCCCGGCCAATGGCCGCTTTAATCCAGCGCAAAAGACACTGTACGAATTGGTGCTGGCGGCCCAAGTGGCGGCCGCCGAGGCGACCCGGCCCGGCGCACGCTTTAACGACCCCCATCAGGCGGCCGTTCGGGTGTTGGCACAAGGCCTGCTCGATGTGGGTCTGCTGAAGCGCGATCGAGTGGGGGGGCTGGACGACGTATTGGAAAAAAGGGCGTATTTTCCTTTTTACATGCATCGCACCAGCCATTGGTTGGGCATGGACGTGCACGATTGTGGCAGCTATGTAGAGAGCGACGATGTGCAGCCCACGCAGACCCGACTTGACCCCATTAGCGGACAATCGGTGCTGGATCGTCCCAGCCGGGTCTTGCGAGCGGGCATGGTGTTGACCCTGGAGCCAGGTCTGTATGTACGACCCGCTGCCGATGTGCCTGAGGCGTTCTGGAATATCGGGATCCGCATTGAGGACGATGCGGTAGTGACTGAAGCGGGCTGTGAACTAATCAGTCGCGATGTGCCCGTGACGGTAGCCGAGATCGAGGCGCTCATGCGCGCTTGATGGATCAGGGCCAATTGGCCCTATGTGAGTAAAAACTGCATCAACCCGGCCAAGGGGATGGTTCTAGGGGCTGCGCCTACAATGGAGGGTTAAATCTGTCAAACGCCTGTTCCGACGGCTTGTATTGACCAGGAGCCCCACCATGAGCGACCAGAACCCTCCCCAAACCTCGGCTCAGCAGGAATTGCGCCGTGCTGCCTTGGAGTATCACGAATTGCCGCGCCCCGGCAAAATTTCCATTCAAGCCACCAAACAACTGGTCAATCAACGCGACTTGGCCCTGGCCTACACGCCCGGCGTAGCCGCCCCTTGCGAGGAGATTGCACGCGACCCGAACGCCGCCTTCAAATACACCAGCAAAGGCAATTTGGTGGCCGTGGTGACCAACGGCACCGCCGTGCTGGGTCTGGGTGACATTGGTCCGCTGGCCTCGAAACCGGTGATGGAAGGCAAGGGGGTGTTGTTCAAAAAATTCGCCGGCATCGATGTATTTGACATCGAGGTCAACGAAAAAGACCCCGACAAACTGGTCGACATCATTGCCGCGCTGGAGCCGACTTTCGGCGGCATCAATTTGGAGGACATCAAAGCCCCCGATTGCTTTTATGTCGAACGTAAATTGCGCGAACGGATGAAAATACCCGTCTTTCACGACGATCAGCACGGCACGGCCATTGTGGTCGGTGCGGCCATCATGAATGGCTTGAAGGTCGTGGGTAAAGACATTCAATCGGTCAAACTGGTGGTTTCCGGCGCGGGCGCCGCCGCCCTGGCTTGTCTGGGTTTACTGGTCAAGCTGGGCATGCCCAAAAAGAATATTTGGGTGACCGACCTGGCCGGTGTGGTGTATGAGGGCCGCACCGAGTTGATGGACGAAGACAAGATTCAGTATTCGCAAAAGACCAGCGCTCGCCAATTGGCCGAGGTCATCGAAGGCGCGGATGTATTTTTGGGCCTCTCGGCTGGCGGCGTGCTCAAAGCCGATATGGTGGCCAAAATGGCGGCCAAACCCTTGATCTTGGCCCTGGCCAACCCCACGCCGGAAATCTTGCCTGAAGAGGTGCGCAAAGTGCGCAACGACGTGGTCATGGCCACCGGTCGCAGCGATTATCCCAATCAGGTCAACAACGTGCTTTGTTTTCCCTACATTTTCAGGGGGGCGCTGGACGCAGGGGCTTCGACCATCACGACCGAAATGGAAATTGCCGCTGTGCACGCCATTGCCGAATTGGCCCAAGCCGAGCAAAGTGAGGTGGTCGCGGCCGCCTATGCCGGTGAAACCTTGGCCTTTGGCCCTGAGTACCTGATTCCCAAGCCCTTTGACCCCCGACTGATGCTGAAAATCGCCATGGCGGTGGCCAAGGCAGCAGCTGATTCAGGGGTTGCACAGCGTCCGATCGCAGACATGGACGCCTACCGTCAGCGACTAGAGGGGTTTGTGTACGCCTCGGGCTCAATCATGAAGCCCATCTATGCGGCCGCTAAAAAGGCGAGCAAAAAACGAGTGGCCTATGCCGAGGGTGAAGACGAACGGGTTTTGCGAGCCGCTCAAATTGTGGTCGATGAAGAATTGGCGGAGCCGATTCTGATTGGCCGTCCCCGCGTGATCGCCCAACGGGTCCAGGAATTTGGCCTACGCATGGTCGAAGGGGTGGATTACCACGTGGTCAATGTCGAGCACGATGCGCGCTACCGTGACTTCTGGCAAACCTATCACCGCATGACCGAGCGCAAGGGCGTGACGGAGACCCTGGCCAAAATCGACATGCGGCGGCGCCTGTCGCTGATCGGTACCATGTTGTTACACAAAGGCGATGTTGATGGCCTGATTTGCGGCACCTGGAGCACCCCGCCGGTCCATTTGCAATATGTTGATCAGGTCATAGGCCACCGCTTGGGGGTCAACACTTATGCCTGTATGAACGGTTTGCTGCTGCCGGACCGTCAGGTCTTTTTGGTTGACACGCACATCAACTATGACCCCAGTGCCGAGCAATTGGCCGAGATCACGGTCATGGCGGCCGAGGAAATGCTGCGATTTGGCATCCGCCCCAAAGCCGCCCTGCTGTCGCATTCAAATTTTGGCAGCAGCGATCAGTCCTCGGCGGTCAAAATGCGTCAGACCTTGGCGCTGTTGCAGCAACGGGCGCCCTGGCTGGAAATTGACGGCGAAATGCACGGCGATGTCGCCTTGGATGCCAACGCTCGACATGCCATCATGCCGCGCAGCACCCTGAGCGGTGCGGCCAATTTGTTGGTCATGCCCAATCTGGACGCGGCCAATATCTCTTACAACCTGCTCAAAACAGCCGCTGGCGGAAACATCGCCATCGGCCCAGTTTTGTTGGGAGCGGCCAAGCCGGTGCACATTTTGACGGCCAGCACGACGGTGCGCCGGATTGTGAATATGACCGCCCTGACCGTGGTGGATGCGAACAACAGCCGCTAACTTCTTTTAAATGTGAGTATTCACTTTGAAAATAGCATAGGTTTTTCTTTTGTAGGGTTCAAGCCCGTCGCGAACACCCGACTGAATTCATTGGTTTACATCCGTGCATGGACAATGAGGGAGTGACTTGCATTTGGAGGACTTTTCAGTCACACTATGGCTTGTGGATTTTTGGGGTTAACCCGAGGAGCTGAACGATTGCTGCCCTGCAGCAATTTTCTTCCCCACGGCGATACCGTTGTTTTTTTCGCAGCGTTTTAGACCATAACAAGGAAGCCACGAAGATGGACAGCCCGCTTCGTCATGTGAAAACCAACATTGTCCAGTCGATTCGCGCACACCGAGTCGCTGATTTGCAACAAGCTGCCCAGCAGCTGGGGCATCACTTCTTGTACGCCAACTTGTCTCAGGCCCTGAGCAAGCAGGATGTGCTCGACACCATCACCCATCAGTTCATGCTGGCCACGCAGTCGAGCAAGAATTTTGATTCGCTCTACGACGGTATGACCGACCCCCTGCACAAGTCGGGTCCTCAGCCAGGTTTCATTTTGGTGCTGGAGCATTTGCCCGCACACGCCAAGTTTGACAAGGAAGCGCGCGAGCAATTGCTTGACGTGTTTCGTGAGATTGCCGATTACTGGTCGGACCGCAAGGTGCCGTTCCGCTGTTTTTATTCGTTCTCGGTCGCACGAGCACCGGTGGCCGAGGGCGATCGCGCCTTGTCTCCTGAAACCCTCGGCATCGAAGTGGGCGAAGTAGAAAAAATGCCGACTGACAAGCTGGTGGATATTTCGCCCATGGCCTTGCGCATGAGCAGCCCGTTCAATGCCGGTTATTGGCTGACCGCCGCCTGAGCCAGCGCCCAATAGGCCTGAGCCGGGACTTCTTCGGCCCTTCGCTGCAAATCGAAGTCGGTCTCAATGCCTTTGTTTTGTAGCCATACCCCCAAGGTGTGGCGCAGTAATTTACGGCGTTGACTGAAGGCCACCTGCACCAATTCGCTGAGCACATCGAAGTCCAGGGCATACGGCGCGAACCGGGGTGTCATGCGCACAATGGCGCTGTCCACCTTGGGCGGCGGGTCAAAGGCTTCGGGACCGATGTGCAAAAGATTTTCCATTTCGTAGCGCCACTGCAGCATGACGCTCAAGCGGCCATAGGCGGCACAAGCTGGCGGCGCAACCATGCGTTCGATGACTTCTCTTTGCAGCATGAAGTGCTGATCTTGCACCACGTTGGCGTGGGCCAGCAGGTGAAACAAAATCGGGGTGGAAATGTTGTAGGGCAAATTACCCGATACCCGCAGCGCCGAGCCCCCCAGGCGCTGGGCCAATTGGGTGAAATCGACCCGCAGCACGTCGGACTCAAGAACCTCCAACTGAGGGTGGGCTCGCAAGGCCTGGGCCAAATCCCGATCGAGTTCGATGACCGTCAAATGACCGAGGCGCTCGACCAAAGGCTGGGTGAGCGCAGCCAAACCAGGACCTATTTCGACCATGGTTTGTCCAGGTTTTGGGGCGATGAGGCGCACGATGGCTTCGATGACCCCAGGGTCGGTCAAAAAATGCTGGCCAAAGCGCTTGCGCGCGATGTGTTTCACTGGGGCGGCTCGCGGTATTCGATGAATGCCTTACCGCGAAGTTCTTTGGCCCAAACCTCCAGGGTCTCGCCATACTTGGTTTCGCGCAGGGCAGTGCGAGCATACTCACGCTCTTGGCGTGACGTGAGCGGCACCTCGCGGCGCTCCATGACTTGCAAGATGTGCACCCCAAAACGAGACACCAGGGGCTCGGACACCTGGCCCGGTTGCAACTCGTTCATGAGCTGCTCGAACTCGGGCACAAATTGGCCGGGAGAGGCCCAGCCCAAGTCGCCCCCTTGAGCGGCGCTGCCATCTTGAGATTGCTCGCGGGCCAATTGGGCGAAGTCGGCCTGTCCCCGCTCGATGTCGTTTTTCATTTGAAACAGACGGGCGCGTGCGGCGCTTTGGCTTAGGTTGCCTGCGGGTTTGAGCAAGATGTGCCTGGCCCGGGTTTGCACCATGGTCAAGGCATTGGATTGTTGGCGTTGAATGAGTTTGAGCAAATGCCAACCGGCTCCGGAGCGGATCGGGCCTGCGATAGCGCCCACCGTCAAATCGCGGGTCGCCTCGATGAACAACTCAGGGTAGCGTTCGACTTCACGCAGCCCCATCCGACCGCCTTGTTGGCGGTCCATGGCTTGCGAGCGCTGGCGGGCCAGTTGCTCGAAATCGGCCCCTTGCTCGATTTCCCGCCGCCACTGGGCGATGGTTTGCTCGGCTTGTTTGACTTGCTCGGGACTGGCATCTTCGGGCACGGTCAACAAAATCTGTGCCAATTCCAAGCGGGCGTTTTTAGCCAGTTCGGCTTTTTGCTGGGCTAAAAAGCGATCGATTTCGGAGTCGGTGATGTTGATGCGGGCCGGCACATCGCGGTCGCGCAAACGCTGCAACATTTGTTGTTCGCGCAGGTTGGTGAGAAAACGCTTTTTACTGACCCCTTGGCGCTCCAAGGCCTGATAGAACTCATCTGGAGTCATGCGATTGCGCTCGGCGACCTGCTCAGCGCTGGATTGCATGTCTTCTTCGCTGATCTTGATGCCAGACTGCTCGGCCCATTGCAATTGAGTGCGCTCAAAGACCAGCAATTCCAGGGCGTCGTTGGCCAAATTCTCGGTCTTGATCGCAATCCCGTTTTGTTGCGCCTGGGTACTGAGCCTTTGCATGGCCATGCGGACATCGTGATTGGTAATGGGCTCGTTATCGACCAAGGCCACAATGAAGTTGACCGATCGATCGGGTGTCGCCAGCAGATTGGGCGATACATTCAGGCCGACGCCAGAGGGGCTGCCCGTGGTGCGCAGGGCTTGCCCGTAAACCACTGAACCGAGCACGGCCCAGCCAAAGAACATCAGGAATTGGACGGCAAAAAAAGGGGTAAATCGCATGGGTTCAATCGTAGAGTCCAAAACGGCTGGGAGGAGCAAGTCGATTGTCGCGCAGCATCTGGTAACGAGGAATTTGGGTTTGAAGTGATTGCAGGGGGTTGGCGCCCACCCGGCCAAAGCCAGAAAACTCCAATTGGAACATGATTCGGCGGTTATTGACCATGACCCCCAATTGTTGCTGCTGAATCACCACCCGCCCCAACCAACAACCGGCGTCGTATTCCAGGCCCATCAGGGTGTCGACCAGCCTTTTGTCTTGCAAACTGTAGTTCATGCGGGCCACTGAGTACCAGCGCCCATCGCCTTGGCCCTGCCCCATGCCCATGTCCTTGCCACGATCGCCCCAGAGGTCGTTGAGGGGCCATTGCCAGGCGATGTCCAATAATTCACTCTGGTACTGGGTTTGGTTACGGTACGACACATTGACCAGACGATAAGGGGTGGGGTTGTAACGCACACCCACTACCGAGCGCTCAGAAGTATTGGTTTTCGGGTTGTATTGGACGGTCGAGTCAAACAACCATTGTCGATTGAGGTTCACCGTGGTGCCGATGAGCATGTCGCTGAAGCGGTCATTCAGATTGACCTCACCTGGTAAGAGAACGCGCTGCTCTTTGAGGCGTAAACGCTGGGCGATGCCAAATCGAGCCGCCTCGGTGCCATCTAAGGGGCTGAGAAAGCGCGAAATGGCGCCCAAGGTCAACAATTGGTTGTCGGCAATGCGGTCGTAGCCGGAATAACTGTTTTCGGTGAATACCGTGGCGAAGTTGAAGTCGTAACGGGCACTGTCGTAGACAGGAACCATCGCCTGATCGCGGTACGGGGTGTGCACAAAAAACGCCCTGGGCTCGAGGGTCTGTATCCAGTCTCGCCCTTGAAAGACGGCATTTCGTTCCATGCGGACGCTGGCATCCAGACTGAAGGTGGGCACCACCAAACCTTGCGCATAGGTACTGCCTTCCAAACCCGTGCCCTGACCTTCATATTGGTATTGGCGGCCTGTTAGCATGAGCTTGGGGGTCAGGGTCAGCCCACTGTACTGAAAGGGCCGAGCCGCTCGAAACTGGCTGGTAAGTCGATTGGCGTTGGGTTGACAGTCGGTGAACGTATTGGGGCCATTGCCCAGCCGTGAAGTCAAACATGCTTGCGCCCGGTCGGCTGAAAATACCGTCAGGTCATTGCTCCAGCCCCAATCCCAATTCTCGCTCGAACGAGCAAACTGAACGTTGATCTGAGGGCTGCGGTTGTAGGGGGGGGTCAGTGGCGAATTCAGGTCTTGAATGGTTTGCCAACGCAAGCTGCGCAAGGTGGTGGTCCAGTCCCCCCGAGTACTGCTGAGCTGAAAGTCGGCTGGTAATAAGCGTTGATTCAGGGCCCCATAGGCAAACGGGAAATCTTTCCAATAGTTGTCATCGCTGACCCGATTCAGATTGACATTCAGACGCAGGTCCTGTCCGCTGAGATGGGTGTATCCGGTGTGCTGTTGCGAGTAAGACCAGCGCTGCCCGCCGCGCAGTTCATCTTGTGGCATGTAGTTGAGCCGAATTTCACCCCGCGTATCGGGCATGGTCTGCTCGAGGTAGCGGAATTCACCGCCGAGGCTCAAGCCGCGTCGCGCATAAACGTTGGTGGTCAAAGTGGCGTCACGATTGGGGGCCAGATTGATGTAATAGGGCTGGATGTAGGTCAGTCCGTTGATGGTATCGACCCCAATCAGCGGGGGCAGCAGACCCGATTTGCGGTTTTCATTCAGCGGGAAACTGATGTCTGGTACCGGCACCGTCACGTCCTTGAAACGCAAGGTGGCGCCCCTAGCCCGAGCCTCGTTGTGTTCGTTGTCCAGGTCCAAACGGCTGGCCCGCACGATCCATTCGGGCATCCAACCGGGGCCGGGTCGGGCGGTGCAAGTCGTGTAGTCGGCGTCGCGTGCCACAGCCCGCTGGTCGTCGATGAATTCAATGCGGCTGGCTTGGCCATAACCGCCGCTTTTGTGGAAAAAGTAGCGGGGCTGCGTGAAAAAACCACTGAAGGCATCGACCGACAAATCGAGTTCGGTGCCTTCAAACACATTGCCAGCGCGGTTAATGCGCACCCGGCCTGTGGCACGCAAACGATCTTGCTCGATGTCGTAATCGATTCGATCGGCTCGAACCAGGGTGTCGGCGCGGCGCAGACTGACGTTGCCTTGTAATCGCAATTCGATGTCGGGGACCCCAGACAAGGTGTCGGCCTCGATCAGGGTGGGCCTCTGCGCACGCTCTGGGCTGGTGAGCTGTTCTTGCAAAGACATGCTGCTGCGTAAGCCAGGCGCCGGACTTTGCTGCCCCCATGCACAGGGCAGCAAAGTCAGGCCAAGAATCATCAAGACCGAAAACGGGGAAAGGACGCACGAGCGAAGCATGGGGTCTGCAACAGGAAATTACAATGGATTATCCATGAGCACCCCCATCCATCCTCATATCATCGCCTTGGGCTGGAATGACCCTGAGCGCGCCCGCGCCTTTTCGACCTGGCTAGAGGCCCAGGTCGAGGGCCATGGCTTGCAGCCCGAAACGCTGCGACTGGCATCGGCAGACGCCAGCTTTCGACGTTATTTTCGGATGAATAGCGGCCATGAGAGCCGGGTCATCATGGATGCCCCGCCGGAGCTGGAGAACTGCCGTCCTTTTGTCCAAGTGGCCGAACTGATGGCGCAAGCTGGCCTGAATGCCCCCCGGATCCTGGATTGGGACGAAGCCCAAGGCTTTATGTTGTTGACCGATTTGGGTCAACGCACTTTGATGCAGTGCATGGATGAACAAGCGGGTGCGGCCAATTTGCCTTGGTTCAAGCAGGCTCTGGATGTGCTTATATCCTGGCAAATGGCCAGTCGCCCCGGTGTCTTGCCGCCCTATGACGAAGCGGTATTGCGGCGCGAACTGGCTTTGTTTCCCGATTGGTATGTGGCCCGTCACAAGGATACTGTCCTGAACGCGAGCCAACAGGCCGTGTTGCAGCAAGCATTCGATTTGATCGTGCAACGCAATTTGGCCGCACCGCAGGTCTATGTGCACCGTGACTTCATGCCACGTAACCTGATGGTCAGCGATGAGGGCACGGGCCCCTTGGGGGTTTTGGATTTTCAAGATGCTTTGTACGGACCCGTGACCTATGACTTGGCCAGTCTGACCCGTGACGCGTTCATCAGCTGGGACGAGGAATTGGTCTTGGACGTCAGCGTGCGCTATTGGGAACGGGCGCGTCAAACTGGCTTATTGGATTTTGAAGACTGGGCACAGGATTTCGGCGCTTTTTACCGCGCCGTGGAGTGGATGGGCTTGCAAAGGCATTTGAAAGTGGCGGGTATTTTTGCCCGTTTGACTTTGCGCGACGGCAAACCGAAGTACTTGGCCGATACGCCTCGCTTTCTGGGCTATATCCGTGCTACCGCAGCGCGCTACCGTGAGTTGACGCCCTTGCTTCGACTGATTGATGTCATCGAGGGCACCACGCCTGCCACCGGTATCGCCTTTGGACGGGTGTGATGTCACGCCTGTATTGCCCCTTATCTCTGACCACAGGCCAGACTTTCGATTTGCCGCCCACAGCGGCGCGTCATGCTCAGGTTTTGCGCTTGCAACCGGGTGCGTCTTTGTCACTGTTCGATGGTCTAGGGGGTGCTTGGCAGGCCGAAATCACGGGCATGGGGCGGCAATCTGTGCAAGCCTTGGTACTGAGCGAGCGCGAATTGTCCGCGCCCCCCACGCGTTGCGTGACCTTGGCGGTTGGCATGCCCGCCAATGAGCGGATGGACTGGTTGGTGGAGAAGGCCACCGAGTTGGGCGTGAGCCGTCTGGTGCCGCTGATGACCGAGCGAACCGTGGTCCGCTTGTCCGGTGAGCGGGCCGAAAAACGGCTGGCGCATTGGCGTGCCATTGCTGCCGGCGCCTGCGAACAATCGGGGCGTGACTGGTTGCCGACCATAGACCCGATTTGTGGTTTGAGTGAATGGTTGCGCACAGGCGCAGACAGTGACGCGTCAGCGTGTCGAATTCGTCTGAGCTTGGCTGGCCATGCCACGCCTTGGACGGCGTTGGGCTTGGGGGCACGACAAACACTGATCGCGACCTTGGGGCCTGAGGGGGGATTCAGCGAGGCGGAAGAGCAAACCTTAAGCCAAGCGGGGTGGCAAGGAGTGTCGCTGGGTCAGACGGTCTTGCGCACCGAAACGGCCGCGCTCACGGTCTTGGCGCGATGGGCAGACGCAATGCCGTCCACATCAGTGCCAGGGCAATGATGAACACCGGCAGCACAGAACCCAGATTGAGCAAGGTCCAACCCTGAGTGGCCACCAAGGCCCCGGAAGAAAATGAGCTGACTGCCATGGTGGCAAAAACGCAGAAGTTAATTGCGCCCTGGGCCCGATCGCGCTCTTCGGGGCGATAAGCCTGCAAGGACAAGGTGGTCGAACCGGTAAACAGGAAGTTCCAGCCGATGCCGAGCAAAAACGACGAGATCAGAAACTGAGTGACTTCGACGCCAGACAGGGCCACCCCGATGCAGCAAATATTGAGCAAGACACCCAGCCCCATGATGCGCAAGACGCCAAAGCGTTTGATCAAATGCCCAGTGAAGAAGCCCGGCGCGAACATACCGATCACATGCCACTGCAAAACGGTTGCCGTGCTGTCAAAATCGAGACCACAGATTTGCATGGCCAAAGGGGTAGCGGCCATCAGCAAATTCATGATGCCGTAGCTGATGGCTGCGGCCAAGGCCGAGACGATGAACAAGGGCTGGCGCACGATTTCCGACATGGGGCGCCCACCGTCATCGCCTGCTTTCTTGGGTGCTAAGGCTGGGAAACGGATGAAGGACATGACGATGGCCGACAAGATCGCCACCACACACAGGGTGACATAAGCGCCGGCAAAGGGGGTCTCCATCAGGTTTTTGGTGTGGGTGGCGATGTAGGGGCCCATGACTGCGCCCAGCAAGCCCCCGGCCAACACCAAAGAAACGGCTTTTTCTTTGATGTTGGGCGCCAGCTCGGCGGCGGCGAATCGATAGAGTTGGGCATTGGCGCTGTAATAGCCTGCAATAAAGGTGGCCAACACCAGCCCCCAGAAATGGTGTGCCATCGCCGCCCAGGCGCACATGGCGCAGGAAAGGAAAGCCACGACCAGACCGATTTGGAAAGAAATTTTGCGCCCGTATCGCTCTTGCGTGCGCGCCACCAGACTGGTGCTGGCCGCACCGCCCACCACATAGCCCATGACAGGCAAAGTGGCCATCCAGCCAGCCGGGGCCATGGCCAAACCCACCAGTCCGTTGATGGCGATGAAGATGATGTTGTTGGTCAGGAAAAGGCCCTGTGCCAAAGCCAATAAAACAAGGTTGCTGTTCATGCGTGAGTGGCTTTCTTGAACCAGTGGAGCCCGGCCGAAGTGCCGGCGGCGGGACGATATTCACAACCGATCCAACCTTGCCAACCACAATCGGCGCTGACTTCGTCGATGACTTGAAATAAATGAGGGTAATGGAGCTCACCCAGATCGGGCTCATGGCGCTGGGGCACCCCCGCAATCTGAAAATGTCCCACGCGCCCCGTGGGCAGATATGCCCTGATCTTGCTGTCCACATCGCCCTCGACGATTTGACAATGGTAGAGGTCCATCTGAACCTTCAGGTTGGACACGCCAACCTCTTCGATGATGGCGTGGGCTTGGGCCTGGCGGTTGAGGAAAAAATAAGGAATGTCGCGGGTGTTGATGGGCTCGATCAGAACATCGCGACCACTCGTTCTGGCCTGCTCAGCCGCCCATCGCAAGTTGGACACATAGGTGTCGCGCAAGGGGCTCGGGCGCGATGCCAGGTCGCTGCTGGTGGCCAGGGACATGGGCCCCGTCGCTGGCAGCCGATGCGCTTCGGGAGTCAGGCCCGCCATGGCATGAATGCGCGGGCAATCGAGCGCGTCGGCGTAGCGCAAGGCCAGCTCAAAGCCGGCCCGAAATTCGGCTTGCCGGTCTTGAAAAATCGCGGTGCCACGAGTGTTGTTCTGCCAGGCCAGATCGATGCTGGCACGGTCGGCGCCCCCGGGGGGGGCGTTAAAGAGCACCTGGCTCAAGCCGTTACCGCGCAAACGTGCGGCGAGTTCGGTGGCCGGGTATTCGTAGGGGAATAAAAATTCCACCGCCTTGAATCCGTCCCGGGCGGCGGCTTCGAAGCGATCGAGAAACGGCACTTCGGTGTACATCATGCTGAGGTTGGCGGCGAATCGGGGCATGTGTTTTCTCAAGGGTGGGCCCAACGGGCACCAAACTGTTGTCGCAATTCGTCAATCTGAGACTCGTTCAGGACAGACGCAGGGCTGAGTTGCCACAAATGGGCGGTTTCTTCGAGTTCGTCCAAAACCGCCATGGCTTGCTCTGGGCTATCGTGCCAGACATTGGGCCCCAAACGCGCCAGCATGACGGCGCGTATGGGGTGACCGGCCTGGCCGTGGCGAAGGATCAGATCTTCGACGATATGGGCCACCGTCGGGTCACCCGGACGGTGGTAGGGCACACAAGGCACATGCCCAACTTTCATGACGAAATAGGGGGTGATGGGGGGCAATAACTCGGGGCCCAATGGGCCGCTGTGGGCAGGCTCACGCAGGCTGAGGGCGACACAATGCGTGCTGTGGGTATGAATCACACAGCGAGTCTGGGTGTCAAATTTCATAGCCGCAGAGTAGATGCGACGATGCAGCGTCAGCGTCTTGCTGGC
Organism: uncultured Bordetella sp.; assembly: GCA_964390775.1. Taxonomy (GTDB): domain Bacteria; phylum Pseudomonadota; class Gammaproteobacteria; order Burkholderiales; family Burkholderiaceae_C; genus Limnohabitans. The sequence goes on along the minus strand of CAYMJT010000011.1, from coordinate 11,396 downwards.
CCGGGCCCCACTGATCTGTTGGCCTTGGGTATCCAAGCGCGACAACTGAGCCGGGTCGAGTGTGCCCAAGCAAGCATCGGTCGGGGTGATGAGAAAGCCATCGTCGAGGCGCACACTGATGTTGCCCGCTGTGGCATGGACCAGGCGGCGATCAAACAAACTTTGCCCGATGCGGCAGATGGCTTCGCGGGCTTGGGTTTCGGTCATGGGGCGATCAGGAGCGCAAAGGAGCGGGTGAAAAAATCAATCCCGCCGAAGTTGCCTGATTTGAGGGCAATGTGCAAGCCTTCTGGCGACAGCTTGGAGTGGGCATGGCACCAGGGCACGCCAGGATCGATTTGTGGGCCGATTTGCATCTGCTCCACGCCCAGCGCCTGGACACAAGCGCCGGAGGTCTCGCCGCCAGCCACGACGAGTTGTCGCACTCCCTGCTGCACCAAACCTTGGGCGATGGCGGCCAAGGTTTGCTCCACCCTGAGTCCTGTCGCTTCCACCCCCATGCGTTGTTGGATGTCACGCACCGTTTCGGGTTCAGCGGTAGAGTAAATCAAGATGGGGCCAGCAGGCTGTTCTTGCGCCCAATGCAAGGTCGCTTGAACCACCTGGGCGGCCGCGCGATCGGTATCGAGCTCGGCGGGGTCGATGCGTCGGTGGGGATGCCCCGAGGCGATGAAATGCCTCACTTGACCCCGAGTCGCCTGCGAACAACTGCCACTGACAATGGCCTGCCGGCCAGCGGGCGCGGGCAATTGGCTGGTGCGAGGGTCAGATTTCAGACCAAAATTAGGCGGCAGGCCGATGGCCACGCCAGAACCTGCAGTCACCAGCGGCAGCTCGGCCAAGGCGGGGCCTAAGCGCAGCAAATCGTCGTTGGAGACGGCATCGACCACTGCTATGCGCACGCCCTGCCCTTGGAGTTCGGCCATTTGTTGGCGGATGGCGGCGGGCGATTGTGCGACTGCTCGATGGTCGATCAAGCCCACTCGACCTTGGCACTGGGCCTGCATGACACGCACCAGATTGGCGTCGCGCATGGGGGTCAAGGGGTGGTCTTTCATCCCGCTGTCGCTGAGCAAAGCATCGCCCACAAACAAATGGCCCTTGAAGACCGTGCGACCATTGTCCGGAAAAGCTGGGGTCGCGATGGTGAAGTCGGTGCCCAGCTCGGCCATCAAGGCTTCGGTCACTGGGCCGATGTTGCCGCGCACCTCGCCCTGGTACCAACTGTCAAAAGTGGAGCAATATTTGAAATAAATCTGCTGCGCGCCCTGTTGACGCAGCCAACGCAATGCCGTCAAGGACTGAGCCACAGCCTGCTCGGGGGCTATGGTGCGTGTTTTGAGGGCAACCACCACCGCGTCGGCGTCGGTCTGCAGCGCCCCCTGCGGCATGCCCATGGTTTGCACGACCCGCATGCCCGAGCGCACCAGATTGTTGGCGAGGTCAGTAGCCCCTGTGTAATCGTCGGCGATGCAGCCCAGTTTCAAAGTCATGGTTTTTAAATCAATTGGGCGGGGTCGTCGGACTCAAGAACACGCTCGGCCCATGGGGTCAGTTTGGCGACGTCGGCACGCAGCACCTCTTGCTTGACACTCAGTATTTGCGTCGGGTGCATCGAAAAACTGCGCAGGCCCAGCCCCAAAAGCAATCGGGTCAGTTGAGGGTCGCCAGCCATTTCGCCACACACCGAGATCGATTTGCCCATTTGGTGTCCAGCGCGTATGGTGTCGGCAACGAGGCGTAAAACGGCGGGGTGCAAGGGGTCATAAAGATGCGCCACCGATTCGTCAGCCCGGTCGATCGCCAAGGTGTATTGAATCAGGTCGTTGGTGCCGATGGACAAAAAATCGAAGTGGCGCAGAAACAGCGGCAAAGACAAAGCGGCCGCAGGCACTTCGATCATGGCCCCGACTTTGACCGGTCCATAGGGCAAGCCCCGGTTATCGAGTTGGACGCGGGCATGATCGAGCAATGCCAGGGTCTGGCGAATTTCTCGCGCATGGGCCAACATGGGGATCAGAATATTGACCTGCCCCCGGGCGGCGGCTCGAAGCAAGGCCCGCAGTTGGGTCAAAAACATGGCTGGGTCAGCCAGGCTCCAGCGTATGGCCCGCAGACCCAGGGCTGGGTTGAGGTGGTCGTCGTCGCGCACACCTTTGTCCAGGGGTTTGTCGGCCCCGATATCCACAGTGCGTATGGTGACCGGCAAGCCTTGCATACCGTCAAGAGCACGACAGTAGGCGGCGTACTGTTCTTCCTCGTCGGGCAGGTGGCCTTCGCGGCCCATGAATAAAAATTCACTGCGAAACAAACCCACGCCCACAGCGCCCACTTCGAGAGCCGCCGGGGTGTCCTCGGGCATTTCGATATTGGCCAACAATTCAATGCGCTGACCGTCCAACGTCAGGGCTGGGGTGTGGCGCAGACGAGAGAGTCGCTCACGGTCGATTTCGGCTTGTCGCTTTTTGAAAGCGTACTCATCGAGAATGATGGGCGAGGGGTCTACGATGACCACCCCGGCGTCGCCGTCAATAATGACCATGTCGTCCTGCCGAATCAGCTGACTGGCTTGTCGCGTCCCCACCACCGCTGGAATATCCAGACTGCGCGCCACGATGGCGGTGTGTGAGGTTTTACCACCCACGTCAGTGACAAAGCCGACAAAGACACTTTGCTTGAACTGCAGCATGTCTGCGGGCGACAGATCGTGCGAGACCAGAATCAAAGGCACCTCGGTCTGCTCGTCCAACGGCAAGTCTTGCTGGCGCGCCCCCGCGCCTCGGCGATGGGTGCTGGCACTGGTGCTCATCAAATCAGGATGCCCCTTGAGTTCGCGCAGCAAGCGTTCGACGACCTGCTCCAGATCGCCCTTGCGTTCGCGCAAATAAGGGTCCTCCATCTCGTCAAATTGACGTGCCACCACTTCGAGTTGACTGGTCAGCGCCCATTCGGCGTTATAAAAACGGTCTTGAACCCAGGCCTTGACCCCGTCCTCCAACATTTGGTCTTGCAGCAACATGAGGTGTACCTCTAGCAAGGCCGAGAGTTCGGGGGGCGCATCCTTGGGCAGGGTATCGTGCAAACGTTGCACTTCCTCGGTCACCGCCAGGCGCGCCACGGACAAGCGGCGAATTTCGTGTTCGACCTGGTTCGGCTCGATGAAGTAATGGGCGACATCGACACGGCTGGAGGCAATCAGCACCGCCCGCCCTATGGCGATGCCGCGCGCGACAGCCAGTCCGTGCACCGCCAGGGTCATGTCATTCGCCTTCGCCGAATTTGTCGTTGAAGAGCGCCAGCAAGGCCTCCATGGCTGGCTGCTCTTGCTCGCCATCGGTTTCGAGTTCGACTTCTGCACCGAGGCCGGCCGCCAACATCATGACGCCCATGATGCTCTTGGCGTTGACCCGACGGTCGTTGCGACTGATCCAGACCTCGCAGGGGAAGCTACCCGCCAACTTGGACAGCTTGGCCGATGCGCGGGCATGCAAGCCTAATTTATTGCTGATGGTCACGCGAGATTGAATCATGGCTGCGTCGTTGCTGATTTTGTGGGGCCGTGATGGCCACTTGCATGATGCCCTGGGAGGCGCCATGGAGGGCGCGCGTGACCAGGGCATCGAGGCTTTCCTGACGATAGCATACGGTGCGCAAAAGCATGGGCAAATTGACACCCGTGATCAGCTTGGCCGATATCCCATCGACCAGTTTTTGCGCCACGTTGCAGGGGGTGGCCCCAAACACATCGGTCATCACCAGCGTCGGCCGGTCCCCGTCTTGCTCGAGGGCGATGCGGGCCGCCGCCAAGGTGTCGGCAGGCGGGGCATTGGGCTGCACATCAATGGCCAATACATCGGCCGCACAGTCGGGAAAGACGTGCAGCGCGCACTGCCGCAGCGCATGCGCCAAAGGGGCATGGGTTAACAACAAAATTCGGGTGCTGGGCATGGGCGAGGGCTTTCACTCCCCATTATCGGCCCTACGCCAGATAAACCAAAATATCGAGGCGACGGTGGTCAGGCCCACACAGGCCATGGCCAACTGAAACTGGGCCGCCAACCCCCACTCGAAGACGGCAGCCCAATCGACCACCCAGCCAAAACCCCATTGCATCAGAAAGACGCCCGAGAAGATAAGCAGGTTGTAGGCCGACAGAGCGCGGCCTGCCAAATGACTGGGAAATGCCAGGCCGATGGCCGGTTGCGCCAAAGAGACAAAAGAGCAGGTGACGAAGTACACCGACCAGGCCAAAGCGCCAGTACCCGGGCCTTGCACGACCAGCCAAACAATGGCCAACAGGTTGAGCGGCAAGCCCACTGCAATGAGTCGATTGGGGCTCCAACCGCGTCGGCCCAACCAGGGCGTGGCCAGTCCCCAAGCGGTGAAGGTCAAGAGCATGACCACATTGATCCAGAACAGTCCCGTTGCAGCCTCCAAGGGGGTGTATTCGCTCACTTTGACCATCCAGGGCCCCGCCCATAGGGTTTGCATGGCGATCATGCCGCCGTAGACAAAAAATGCCAGGGGGGCCATGCGTTGAAAGTAGCGATGCCGCCAAACGGGTGAGTAAGCGGCCCAAAATCCCATCGACGGCTCTGTGACAGGCTGGGGTTCAGCGCCATCGCTGCCTTGCCGCCAAGGCGGTATTTGCCACCACAGCAGCGCCACCGCACAGCCAAAAAGGGCGGCGACACCCAGGAAAATAGGACGCCAGCCGATGCTGGGTAACAGCCACTGGACTGGCAGGGTAGAGGCCAGCATGCCCAATGAACCGGTCATCAACATCCATGAATTGGCCCGAACCTGGGCACTGACTGGCAACCAACGGCGAAAGCCGGTCAGGGGCGCCATCAGGCAGGCGCTGACGCCAACCCCTGCCAGCACGCGAGCGATCAACAAATGATTGAACTCGGTGGCCAGCGCGAAAGTGACGCAACCCAAAATGGCAAAGGCCAACAAGGCACACAAAACATGGCGTGGCCCGTGGCTGTCGAGCCAACGCCCCATGGGCAATTGGGTGGCTGCGAAACCCAAAAAATAGCCTCCAGCCAACAAGCCCAGGTCACGTGCTTGCAAACTCAACTCGGACATCAAGGTGGGTGATAGCGTAGCGGTGATGGCCCGCACCAGGGTGGATAAGAAATAGGCGAAGGCAAAGGCCAGAAAAATCTTGGCCACTTGGGATCGGGTCATGGCAGCTGGATGCCTTCCTGCAAAGTCTGAATGATCGCTGGTGAAATCGCAGCCCGTTCTGAGTACACCGCCAATTGATGGGCTTGCGCGCCCAACACCCACCAGACGAAGTGGGCTTGGGTGCCGCTTGAAGCGGTGGTTTGCAATTGGACCGGCGGCACATCAACACGGGCTCCCGCCAAAGCCCAAGCACGCACCCGACTGGCCTGTGCAGGGTCTGCCCCCATGGCCAACAGACTGGCTTGCTGCCAAGCCCGCAGCACCTGGGCCGGTGCGGGCTCTAAGGGCAAATCGAGTCGTGACCAAGTGAATTGCAGGCCCTGTGCTTCACAGCCCATCATGCGCAATCGGCTGCGAACCCCACCCAGGTCCACTTGGCGTTCAGCCTGATCGGGTTTGCATGGCAAAAGCAGTTTGTCGGCTTGGTCATCGAACCTGACCAGGCGCCAGTTCAGGGCGGGGTTGCAGGCCGACAATGCAGTCAGCACGGCCCCCACAAGCAGGAGCCATCGCAAGAAAGGCCAAGGCTTCACCGCGGGGCCCCTTCGGCTGGCACACATTCGAGCAGGATGCGCGTCAGTCCTTGGGGGTCGCTGACCATGGGGTCATGACCCGTGGCCATTTCGATCACCCGCGACAGAGGCCGCCAACGCCCGCCCCAAAACTGCGGGTCTGTGACACGCACTCGAATGGCGTCGATGGTGGCCAAGGTGGGTTGGGTACAGCTGATGAAGGTGCGCGGGATGGCCGCCAAGGTGTCGATGGAAAAGTGCAATTCATCCAGATAGGGCTGGGCTGGATGCGGTGTTTGACGGCGATTGACCCAGGCCTCTTGATCACCGCTGAGTCCAAAAAGGCTGGCGCCCGGGGGCGGAAAGCTAAAGGTCGGGCTGGCTTGGGCGGCCGCCAGACGGCCTTCGCGGGTGGCGCGTGTATGGGTCGAACCCCAGGACTCGCCCGGGCGTGGCACCACGGCGTCAACGTACACCAGATGGGCAATGCGCTCGCCCAGACGGTCGGCCACCCCCGTGCCGACCATGCCGGCATAAGAATGGACGACCAATACAAGGTCTTGCATTTCTTCGGCCTCGATGGCGGCGATCACGTCCAAGATGTGATCTTGCAAACCGATGCCAGGACGCAACAAATGCGCCCGCTCACCGACACCGGTCAGGGTGACGGCATGCGCACGGTGACCCGCAGCGCCGAGCGACGCAATCACATCGCGCCAACACCAGGCGCCATGCCAAGCGCCATGTACCAAAACAAAATCGGCCATGCTGATGACTTTCGGGTCGAAAATTTAGATGATTTGAGCCACGCGCAACTCGGCAATTTGGCCCTCGGAGTAGCCCAGCACCCCACGCAAAATGTCGTCGGTATGCTGGCCCATGGTGGGCGGGGGCAACTCTTTTCTGACCGGGGTGCGGCTCAGCTTCAAGGGGCTGGAGACCAATTCAAAGGGAGTGCCCACCGAGTGTTGCCAGGCGCTGACCATCTGGCGTTCGCGCACCTGAGGGTCAGCAAAAACCTCGGCCAGGCTGTTGATGGGACCGGCTGGAACTTGCTGGGCTTCTAACAGGCGCAGCCAGTCGGCCTTGGGGCGTGTTTTGAATACCTGTTCGAGCAAGGGCACCAACTGGTCGCGATGGCGCACCCGCTCAGCGTTTTTGGCAAAACGCGGGTCGCTCGCCCATTGCGGGTACCCGGCGACAGCGCAAAATTTGGCAAATTGCCCATCGTTGCCCACCGCCAAAATCATGTGATCGCGCTCGCCCTGGGCGTTGGGAGCGGTCTCAAACACCTGATAAGGCACAACGTTTTGGTGCGCATTACCCATGCGTCCCGGCACCTTGCCGTCGTATTGACCACTGACCAGATAATTTGCCCCCAAATTGGCCAGCATCGCCACTTGGGTGTCGAGCAAGGCCATGTCTACGTGTTGCCCCTCACCCGTGCGTTCGGCATGGCGCAGCGCGGCCAAAATGGCGACCGTGGCATACATGCCGGTGAATAAATCGGCCACTGCAACGCCCACTTTTTGGGGGCCGCCGCCCAAATCATCGCGCTCACCGGTAACGCTCATGAGGCCGCCCATGCCCTGAACCGCATAGTCATAACCCGCCCGCAAGCGGTAGGGTCCATTTTGTCCAAAACCCGTGATGCTGCAATACACCAACTTGGGCTGCAGGGCCAACAAGGTGTCGGCGTCCAGACCGTAACGGGCCATGTCGCCGACCTTGAAATTCTCGATGAACACGTCGCAATGGCGGACCAACTCGCGGATCAACTCCTGGCCCCGGGGCTTGGAGATGTCGCAGGTGATGGATCGCTTGTTGCGGTTCGCCCCCAGGTAATACGCCGCCTCGTTGGTGTCGGCGCCGCTGGGGTCTTTCAGATACGGGGGCCCCCAGGTGCGGGTGTCGTCACCGGCTCCGGGGCGCTCGACCTTGAGCACATCGGCGCCCAAGTCACCCAGGTTCTGGGTACACCAAGGGCCAGCCAAGACACGGGACAAATCGAGGACGCGAACGCCGTCAAGTGAATTCATGCCGGCATTTTAGGCAAGTGGGCGACGAGCAGCAGTCGCCCCCTACGCAGGCTCATTGACGGAAGTTGTCGTGGCAGTTCTTGCAAACGCCGCCACCAGCGGCAAACGCGGCCCGCAGCTCGTCTTGTTTGCCGCCGCGAGCGGCAGCCACGATCTTGGGCATTTCGGCAAACAGTTTTTCTTCAGCCTCTTTGAATTTGGCGGGCTCTTTCCAAATCTCGGCCTTGGCCTTGGTGTCGCCGCTTTGGGTATCCGCCCCGAAGGCAGTCCAGGGCAGCTTGTGGACCACTTCGAGCACAGCGGCGTTATCGGCCGCAACCTTGGCGTCGTAAGGGATACGGCCTTGGGCCATGCCAGCCAGGCGCGCCCAATGCGTGCCCATGATGGTCAGCGCCGATTTGCGATACTTGATGGCGTCTTCGGGCTTGGCAAACTGGGCCGAAGCGGGCAAAGAAAGTACAAGGGACATGGTGGCCAGCACCAGAGACAACAGGTTTTTCATCTCAGCTCCTGAAGGTTGAAAAATTGTTACAGTCGCATTTAACCATGAATCAGTCACCGCACACCGCCAAGGTCAGGATTTGGGATTTACCCACTCGACTATTCCATGCTTCTTTGGCCCTGTGTGTGCTGGGCCTGATCGTGACTGGCAAAGTCGGTGGCATGCTGATCGACTGGCATGCCCGCTTGGGTTATGCCGTGTTGACCCTGCTGTTGTTTCGCATCGTGTGGGGCTTTGTCGGGGGGCATTGGTCGCGGTTCGTGCAGTTTATCCCCTCGCCCCTGCGGGTCTGGGCCTATATTCGAGGCAGACAGAGCTCGCCTGCGGGTCACAACCCATTGGGCGCCCTGTCGGTGTTGGCGATGTTGCTCGTGCTCTGCCTACAAGTGGGCAGCGGTTTGATCATTGATGACGAAATCGCCTTTACCGGCCCCTTGTATGCACTGGCCCCGTCGGCTTGGGTGTCGCTGGCCAGCCACTACCACAAGAGCATCGGGCAAGCCTTGGTCATGGGTCTGGTGTTGCTACACCTGATCGCCATTGTTTGGCACGTGCGCCGACACCGCAATGGTCTGGTGCGCGCCATGATCAACGGTGACCAGGAGGTCGACCACCGGGTGCCGGCCTCGCACGACGGATTGACGAGCCGTTTGCTGGCGCTGGGACTGTGGCTGGCCTGCGTGCTGGCCACCTGGGCCTTGATTCAGTTGGGCGCGCCCACGATCTGATCCCGTCTCATGAAGTCTTTGCCGGTCGATTTGTCCGAACCCCAATCCGCTACTGAATGGCTGGCTGTCGAGGCCATATTTCGCGAATACGGCGACAGCTTGGGGGTGGACTTGTCGTTTCAGGGTTTTGAGGCTGAACTGCAGCATCTGCCGGGCGACTATGCCGCCCCCCGAGGCACCCTGTTATTGGCCTGGGTCGATGGAGAGCTGGCCGGCTGCTGCGCATTGCGGCCCCTTGATGAGGTCGATGTGGTGAATGCGGCCGAAATGAAACGCCTGTATGTGCGCCCCGCCTTTCGCCGCTTTGGTTTGGGGCGACTGCTGGCCGAGGCCGTGTTGGATGCGGCACGCCAAAAAGGCTATAGCAGTGTGCTGCTCGATACGCTGGACGATATGGAGGCAGCCCGAGCTCTGTACGAAGAGCTGGGCTTTATTGAAATACCACCCTACTATCACAACCCCATTGCGGGGTCGCACTATCTGCGGGTCGACCTGGACTAGCCCAGGCGGAATCAGGCCTTGGCTTGGGCCAGCAGGGTATCGGCGTCGCTGACTTCGAATTTGCCAGGGCCTTCGACGTTCAGGGTGACCACTTTGCCGTCTTTGACCAACATCGAGTAACGGTTCGAGCGCAAGCCCATGCCGCGTGCGGTCAGGTCCAGGGTCAAGCCGGTGGCCTTGGCAAAATCGGCGCTGCCGTCGCCCAACATGCGCACTTTGCCGTTGGTTTTTTGGTCGCGCGCCCAGGCGCCCATGACAAAGGCGTCGTTGACGCTCAGACACCAGATTTCATCCACGCCCGCTTTGCGCAGCTCGTCGTACTTGCTGACGTAACCGGGTACATGCTTGGCCGAACAAGTAGGGGTGAATGCGCCCGGCAGGGCGAACAAGGCGATGGTCTTGCCAGCGCCGGCTTTGTGGACGTCAACCGGGTTAGGGCCGATGCTGCAACCATTGCCCTCGACTTCAGAGTACTCCATCAGGGTGGCGTTGGGCAGGGTGTCTCCGACTTTGATCATGGTCTTTCTCCAGCAGGTTAGGGTTGAATAAAAAAACGACCCACTATTGTGGGTCGTTTTTGAAAACCTTGCTGAAGGATCAGATAGTGACCGTGCACCACCTGACCAGAGCAGATCAAACAGCGGCGGCTTTTTCAACCAGACGGGTGGCCACCCAGTTCTTGGTTTTCGAGATGGGCCGGCTTTCGGTGATCTCGATGATGTCGCCCAAATGGTACTCGCCCTTTTCGTCATGGGCGTGGTACTTCGAGGACTTGGCCACGATCTTGCCGTACAGGGCGTGCTTGACGCGACGCTCGACCAACACCGTCACGGTTTTGGCGCGCTTGTCGCTGACGACCTTGCCAATCAAGGTGCGCTTGAGGGATTTTTGGGTGTCCGTCATGTTCGTTCCTTACTTGGCGGCCCGCTTTTCAGCGAGGATGGTTTTGGCGCGGGCGATGGCGCGACGGGTCAGCTTGAGGCTGGCGGTATTGCCGAGTTGCTGAGTCGCTTTTTGCATGCGCATGCCGAAATGGGCTTTTTGCAATTCTTTGACTTCGGTTTGCAAGCCCGCCAGGTCTTTTTGGCGCAGTTCAGAAGTTTTCATGGTGTGCTCCGGATTACTGGCCGATCAGGCGGCTGACAAAAGTGGTGCGCAAAGGCAGCTTGGCAGCAGCCAGCTTGAATGCCTCGCGCGCGAGTTCTTCGGGAACGCCGACGATTTCGTACAGCACCTTGCCGGGTTGAATTTCGGCCACGTAGTACTCGGGGTTGCCCTTGCCGTTACCCATACGAACTTCAGCCGGTTTTTGTGAAATCGGCTTGTCGGGGAAGACGCGAATCCAGATGCGGCCGCCACGCTTGACGTGACGGGAAATGGCCCGACGGGCGGCTTCGATTTGACGCGCGGTCAAACGACCCCGGTCGGTGGATTTGAGGCCGAAGTCACCGAATGCGACGGTGTTGCCACGGGTCGCGATGCCGGTGGGTTTATCGCTGCCGTCTACCGGTGCGGCATTGGTGCCAGCGGCACGACGGGGACCGCCACGGCGTTCGCCAGGACGGGCATCGCGACGCGGACCACGGGGACGACGCTCTTCTTCAGTGCGCGGCTCGGCCGCCACAGGGGCGTCGCCACGACCGAGGGTGTCGCCCTTGTAGACCCACACCTTGACGCCAATGACGCCATAGGTGGTCTTGGCTTCAGAGAAGCCGTAGTCGATGTCGGCACGCAGGGTGTGCAGGGGCACACGGCCTTCGCGGTACCACTCGGTACGGGCAATTTCGATGCCGTTCAAACGACCCGAAGACATGATCTTGATGCCCTGGGCGCCCAAACGCATGGCGTTTTGCATGGCGCGCTTCATGGCACGGCGGAACATGATGCGCTTTTCCAGCTGCTGGGTGATGCTGTCGGCGAT
>CAYMJT010000010.1:0-36184 GCA_964390775.1 uncultured Bordetella sp. | reverse complement strand
TCTTGCCGCTGCGATTGAGCCAAATACAGGCCATGCCCGCATTGCGTGCGCCCCAGGCGTCCAGGTGCGCATCGTCGCCAATGTGCAAAATTTGGTGCGGCAGCAAACCCGCCAGGCGTGCCGCATGGTGATAGATGTCAGGCTGGGGTTTGGCATGGCCCAAGGTGGGTGCATTGACGGCATGGACAAAGAAATGGCCCAAGCCAGCCCGTGCCACGTCGGCGGTGCCGTTGGTGATGGCCAGCAAGGGGTAGCGGCCATGCAGGGTTTGCAACAAGGGCATGGCGTCGGGGTAGAGTTCGACGCGCTGGCGCTCGGCATGAAAGACCTCGAAGGCGTCGGTGGCCAGGGCTTCAGACTCGCCGGCCTGACGCAGCAAGCGCCGTATGGCCTCGGTGCGCAAGGCCGCTAGGTCGTGGCGAAGGTGGGCCGGCCAGTCGGCTTGCACTTGGGCGCGAATCTGACGCAAGACCTCGGGTTCACGGCCCAAGGCGGCGGCACGGGGCGCATGCACCGTCAACCAAGCCTGTAAAACCTGTTCGGCACGCTCGATGATGGGCCAAACGGGCCACAAGGTGTCATCGAGGTCCAGGGATATTGCGCGTATCGGAGATAAATCGACCATAGGTGGGCGAGAATAGCACCATGTTTCAGCCCAGATTCAGACCCGAACCGCCTTATTCGCACGGCTCCAGCCCCAAGACCGGGGTGCTGCTGTGTAATTTGGGCACGCCCGACGCCCCCACGGCGGCGGCCTTGCGCCCCTATCTGGCCGAGTTTTTGGGCGACCCCCGGGTGGTCGAAATTCCACGCCTGTTGTGGTTACTGATCTTGCACGGCATTATTCTGCGCGTGCGGCCTGCCAAATCGGCGCACAAGTACGCCACCATCTGGACCCCCGAGGGCTCGCCGCTGAAGGTGCATACCGAACAACAGGCCCAGCGCTTGCAAGCGCGTTTTGACGCCAGCGGTACGGCGGTGCTGGTGCGCAGCGCCATGACTTATGGACAACCCGCCATAGGGGCCGTCTTGGACGAGATGCGACAACAGGGCGTGGCACGGGTGTTGGTGTTACCCGCTTACCCACAGTACTCGGGCACTACGACGGCCGCCGTGTTTGACCGTGTTCATCAATGGTCGCTGCGCAGCCGGCTGTTGCCCGAATGGCGCTTTGTCAACCGTTATCACGACGATGCAGGCTACATCGAAGCTTTGGCGCAAACGGTGCGCAAGCATTGGCAAGAACAAGGCCGCGCGGGCGTGCTGGTGATGAGTTTTCATGGGGTCCCCGAGCGCACCCTGATGCAAGGCGACCCCTATCACTGCGAGTGTCACAAAACGGCCCGCTTGCTGGCCGAGCACCTGGGCCTGAGCAAAGCCGAGTACCGGGTCACCTTTCAATCGCGCTTTGGCAAAGCCAAATGGTTAGAGCCTTATACCGAACCCACGGTGCGCGAGCTGGCGCAACAAGGAACCGAACGGGTGGATGTGATCTGCCCGGGCTTTACCAGCGATTGCCTGGAGACGCTGGAGGAAATCGCTATGGAAGTACGCGCTGCCTTCATCGAGGACGGGGGACGAGAGTTTCACTACATCCCCTGCCTCAACGCCCAAGACAACTGGATAGAGGCTTTGCATCACCTGGCCCTGGGTCACATGCAAGGCTGGCCACTGACCCTGGCTAACCCTGCCGATTTACAAGCCAGCCGACAAGCCGCGCTGGCGCTAGGCGCCAAAGACTAGAGTGTTGTCGTGATTCCTCAGCGCTCGCCCAAAGACTGGCTGAGTGTTTTAACCACCGGCTTGAGGATGTATTGCAGCACGGTGCGCTCACCGGTCTTGACTTCGATGGTGGCGGTCATTCCTGGCTGAATATCGAGGTTATCGTCCACGCGCCCACTGAACTTGCGCCCCTCGGTTCTGACCTGGGCACGGTAGTAGGGGGTTTCGCCCTGTTTGAGGTCTTCACTCAGGGTATCGGCGCTGATGTACATCAGCTTGCCAGGCAGGTCACCGTAGATGGTGTAGTCGTAGGCATCGATCTTCACCCTGACCTCTTGCCCAATCTTCAAAAAGGCGATGTCGGCCGGCGATACTTTGGCCTGAATCAACAAGTCATCTTCAGAGGGCACGATCTGCATCACTTCATCACCGGGGCGAATCACGCCACCGATGGTGGTCACACGCACGTTTTTGACCACGCCTTTGACGGGCGCTCGCAACTCGGTCCATTCGAGTTGGTTTTTACGTTGCGCCATGTTTTGCGCCACCGAGGCCAAATCTTCCTGGGCCTTGTTCAATTCGGCTTGGGCATCCTGGAAATATTTATTGCGCTTGTTGGTGATTTGGCTCTTGAGTTCGGTCACCTGCCGTTGCAGACGCAAGACCTCGGTCTTGCTCACATCACCGCTCTTGAGCAAGGGTTCGGTGATGCTGAGTTCTTCCTGGGCCAGCCTGACCAAATCCTGAATGGATGAAATTTCTTCTCTCAGCGCTGCCCGACGCTTTTGGTAGAGGTCAGATTGCATGGACCGGAACTCGGTGTAAACATCGAGTTCTTTGGGATATTGGATGGGTCTGTCGTAGACCTCGGCCTGCAAACGCGCCACCGTGGCCATCAAGGCGGCGTATTTGGCACGCGCCTCCAGATAGCTGGCCTCCGAGCGGGTTTTCTCAAAGCGCATCAAGACCTGGCCTGCTTCGACCAGCGCCCCTTCGTTCACCATCAGGCTCTCGATGGTGCCACCGTCTTGCGATTGAATGATTTGGGTGCGACTGCTGGGTATGACCGCGCCACTGGCGCGTGTCACCTGGTCGAGCTTGGCCCAGTGGGCCCACAAACCAAAAGAGGCCAGCACCAGAAAGCTCAACCAAACCACGGCGCGCAAACCGGCAATGCGAACGCTCGCAGCGCCTTGGCGTTGCCCCGCAGCGCGGGGACTGCGTTGAAAAAACCAAAAGAATTTCATGATGAGAGAGTCACTGTCTGAGGAGTTGCGCTGGCGGTCTGGGCGGCGTTGGCCGGATGAGGTTGTTGTTGCTGCTGTTGCTGTTGCTGTTGTTGCACAGCGGCCTGGCGCAAGCGATTGAGCACATCATCACGCGGGCCATCGATCACAATGCGCCCTTTATCGACCACGATGATGCGTTGCACCAAGGGCAAGAAATTGGGCTTGTGGGTCACGATCACCAAGGTCGAGTCGGGTTTGACTTCTTGGAACAGATGAGTCATGACACGGACTTCGGTTTGCGCATCCATCGAAGCCGTCGGTTCGTCGAGCAACATCATGCTGGGCTGCGCCAGCAACAAACGGGTCAAACCGACCAATTGACGCTGGCCGCCGGAGAGGCCCTTACCGCCTTCTGTGATCTCCAACTCAAGTCCCTTGGGGTGGTTTTGAATGATTTGATCGAGGCCAGTCATGGCGGCGGCCTTCAAAATTTGAGAGTCGCTGGGCAAGGGCAAGCCCAAAATCAAGTTGTCGCGCAAGGTGCCTTGGAACAGTCGCACGTCTTGCGGCAAATATCCAATGTGCTCACGCACGAATTCAGGGGCCAATTGCGTGACGTCGATCTTGTCCAGGTACACCGTGCCCTGGGTGGGCTTAAAGAGGCCAGACATGACTTTGATCAGGGTGCTTTTGCCCGAACCGACAGTGCCCAATATGGCGACGCGCTCGCCCGGCTTAATTTGCAGAGCCGGTACGTCCAAAGCGGCGCGGTCTCTGGAATAGGCGAAGATCACTTTTTCCAGATCGAGCTGCCCACGGCAACGCTCGGGCACCACCAAACGCACTCCAGGGTCACGTTCGCTGGGCATGGCCATGATGGCATCGAGGCCCTTGAGTGCAATTTGCGCATGTTTCCACTGCACGATCAGTCCGGGAATCTGGGCCAAGGGGTTCAGGGCGCGCCCGCTGATGATGGTGCAAGCAATCAGGCCCCCCATGGTCAGGTTGCCCTGGGTGATGCTGTAGGCCCCCACCACCACCATGCCCACATAAGAGACTTGCTGCAATGACTGGGTGATGCCCGCCGACAGCGTCGAGAGCATGCGCATCTTGATCTCGCTTTGGGCGATGGTGGCCACCAGATGCCGCCAACGGTCAAGCAATTTCCACTCGCCATTGCTGGCCTTGATGGACTCAATGCCGTCAATGGCTTCGATCAACACGCCGTTTTTGCGGTTGCTCTCCTCCATGTGCATCTGGGTGTAGCGCTCGATGGGGGTGCGAAACGACAAACCGATCAAAATCGCAAACGGCACCACCACCAGCGGCACCAGCGCCACTGCCGGAGAGATCATCGCGATCACACCGACAAAGACCAGCGCAAAAGGCACATCGGCCAAAACAAACAAGGTCGACGAGGTCATGAAACTGCGCACCGATTCGAAATGCCGAATTTGTGAGGCAAAGGTGCCCACCGTGCGCGGGCGCGCATCCATGCGTATGTTCAAAGCCTTGGCAAAAAATACAGCCGACAACTCCTGGTCGATGACCTTGCAGGCCCGCTCCACAATATGAGCCCGCACCTCTTTCAGAATCAATTCCAGGGCAATCGCAATGGCGACCCCAATGGTCAACACAATCAGGGTGTCATAACCTTTGGTGGGCACCACGCGGTCATAGACTTGCATGGTGTACAGGGCCGAGACCAAGCCGATGATGCTGGCCAATGTGGTGGCAAAAATGGCATCGACAAAGGGGCTTTTGTAATGACGAACCGTGAACGCAAACCATTCGCTGGCGCTTTGCGGCAGATCTTCATCAGCCTGTGCTTCGGCCCCCACACGCAAGATGAGGGTTCGCCCCTGTTTGATCTGATCCGCGGAAACCTCTTTTTGAGTCCCGTCGGCCAATTCGGCATTGAAAGGCCCGTGGCTAAGTTTGCCGCGCAACAACAAGACCTGGCTTTCGTCATCGGCAATCCACAGCAGGGGGAAGTCACCGCGCTCGACCGTGGCGATGTCTTTTTCGTGGTGAATCCCAGAAGGAAAACTGGCGACCCATAACTCCTGGGCCCGTTGCCAGCGCGGCAAGTCGGCCATGGCCACGCCGTCGGCGGTTCGGTCCATCATGCCGTAGCGATGAGCGGGGACGGAATGCCCCAGCAAGGCGGCCTGGCGAGACAGCAACTGAGCCAAGTCCGGGTCTTGCAAAAAATTTTCTGTCGGTGCCGCTACGACACCTGTGTCGGTATTTAGGTTTTCACTCATGGATCAGGCCAAATTCCTGGGGGGTAATGTCGCCCGACAACAGCATCAGACGAAGCTGAGCCTGCTGAAGGGTCACTTGTAAATCAATCAAGGCATAGGCAGCCTGGGCTTTTTCTCTTTGCGCATTGAGCACCTCGACCCAGTTTCTACGGCCCACCTGATACTGACGCAAATACGAGGCCACCACCTCAGAGGTGCCGTCCAACAAGGTTTGAGCCGGTTTCAGCTGGGTTTGGGCTGAATCGAGGTCGGCCAGTGCGGTCAACACCTGGTTGCGCAAATTCCGCTCCAGGGCCAACAACTCTTGCTTGACGGCGTCGCCTTTCATGGCGGCGGCATTGCGATTGGACAATGCGCTCAGACCTGCACCTGGCTGAAACTGCAAGCTCACATAGGCCGAGTTGTGCTGGTAGCTATTGGGCACCAGGCCGCCCCAGATGTGCTGGTATCCAGCCACCAAAGAAGGCATGGCCTGGGCTTTGACCACGTCCAACTGATATTGGGCCGAGTCAACTTGATGCAACAGTTTGTTGCGCTGCCCCGAAAACGCGAAGGTCTTTTGGACCAGGTCCTCCACCGACGGACTGCGCCGAAAGTCTATATTTTTGGGGGCCTTCAGACGCACCACGCTCACACCCGCCCACTGCTCAAGCGTCAGTCGAGCAGTGTCCATGGCTTTCTGAATCTGTATGCGTTCCGTAATGGCCTGTTGCAAGCGGGCATTGGCCAGCACATCATCGGCCATGGGGCTGACCTCGGATTTGACGCGCCGTCCAATCAGATCGGCCAGTTTTTGATGTTCGGCCACGTTGTCGTTGGCCACCAACATCCGCGACTGCATGCGCAGGAAATCGAAAAACGAATTGGACACCTGCAACATGGCATTGGTCTGGGCATCGAGCACGCTGGACAAAGCGGCGCGCTCATTGGCCTCGCTGACCTGAATTTGCCCCGTGATGCGACCGCCGGTCCAAAGCGGTTGCTCTACCTTGGTCAAACTTTGAGTTCGGTTGTTGGGCGCCAAGGCTTGGGTGGTGATGGTCGGGAAACGACCCCATTTGGCGCTGTCGACCTCAAAACCCGCCGCCTCAAACTGGCTGCGGGCCTGCAAAACCGATGGGTGCGTGTTCGCCCCAGCTTGCAGCAAATCGGTCAAACGGGACTGGGCCCCGACCGATGTGGTAACGACACCTATTGACAAGGACAATATGCAAGATGGCAAAACTCTCATGCCGAGTATGATAACTTAAAAAATCAAAAAAAATGCTAAAGTTATATTTTTCTATTGTAAACAAAGATGCAATTGAAAGTCGGCAAATTAACTAAAGTCCATCCTGCGGGGGTTTGCTGCGCCGAAATCGGGCTCCCATGATGTAGAGCACAATCGCCAAGGGCAACACGCCGTATAAGAAAAAAGTAATGATTGCACCCAACCAGGTGCCCTCCGGGTGTGTGACTTCGGCCACGGCCATCATCAACACGACATACATCCAGGCTATGGCAACGAGGTACATCAGAGCATGCTCTCGCCGTTGCGTATGCGGTGCAAACTGTCCAGATCCAAGGTCCAGACTATGCCGTCCCCGATCTGCCCCGTGCTGCTGGCGTCAATGATGGCCTGTCGAATGATGGGCACCATCGCGTCGTCAGCGATCACCGTGACCATGATTTTGGGGCTGTAGTCGGTCAGCTCATCTTTGACAGTGCGCTTGACCACGTTGGCAGGCGCTGTAAAGCCCTCTGCCTTGGTAAAGGTCAGCCCAGGAAAATTAGGAATCTGACGCAAAGCTTCGCGCAATTGCGGCAGTCGTTGGGGTCGGACGATGGCGCGTATTTCTTTCATGGGTGTCTCCTGGGCCCTCTTTAGGCCTCGGTCGGTTTTTCCTCAAACCAGCGGTACAACACAGGCACCAGCATCAAGGTCAGCAAAGTGGACGAAAACAAGCCGCCGATGACCACTACCGCCAGTGGGCGGGTCACCTCCGAGCCTGGGCCAGTTGAGAAGAGCATCGGGATCAGGGCCAAGAGAGCCACCATGGCGGTCATCATGACGGGTCGGAAACGGTGGGTACAACCCTCCATGATGGCAGAGTCGGTGTCCAGTCCATTTTCTCTTTGCTGGCGGATGAAACTCACCAGCACCACACCGTTGAGCACCGCGATACCCCACAAATTGATGAAGCCTACAGCCGCAGGGACGCTGAGGTATTCGCCACTGACCCCCAAACCGATCACTCCGCCTATCGCAGCCAAGGGCAACACGGTGATGACCAAGGTGGCATAGCGCACCGAGCCAAACAACATGAACAGCAAAAAGAAGATGGCGCCGATGGTCAATGGGATGATGAATGCCAGCGTGGCGGTGGCGCGTTCCAGGTTTTCAAATTGCCCACCCCAAGCCAGGGTGTAACCGGTCGGCAATTGCACCTGGCGTTCGATTTTGGCGCGGGCTTCGGCCACAAAGCCGCCCAAGTCACGCCCCTGGACATTGACCCCGATCACCAGGCGTCGACGCCCGCTCTCGCGACTGATTTGGGCCGGACCGTCGGCCAGCGTGATGTGGCTGATGTCCTTGAGCGCCACGATCGAACCATTGGGCGCGCGCAAAATCAGGTTGCCGATGTCTTGCACGCTGTTGCGCTCGGCCTTGGGCAGTCGCACCACCGCATCGAAACGTCGCTCACCTTCGAACACCTGAGTCGCGACCTTGCCCTGGACCGCAATTTCAATCAGGTCGTTGACCTCTTGGACATTCAGACCATAACGGGCAATGGCGCCCCGATCGATCTGAACCGTCAGGTACTCTTGTCCACTCACGCGTTCCACGCGCAAATCGTTGGCGCCAGTGGTGGACATCAAGATGGCGGCGATCTCATCACCCAGGCGGCGCAACTGTGCCAGATCATCGCCAAAAACCTTGACAGCGACTTGTGAACGCACCCCCGAGACCATTTCGTCAACACGGGCAGCGATTGGTTGACTGATGGCAATCTCGACCCCAGGCAAGAATTTGAGTTTGTCACGTATGTCGTTGGCAATGTCCTCTTGGGTCAGACCTTTGCGCCACTGTTCGCGGGGTTTCAGACTGACGATGGGGTCCGATTCGTGCGGCTGCCCAGGGTCCGATGCCGATTCGCCACGGCCCAATCGAGACACCACGGTCTGAACTTCGGGCACCGTCTTGATGGCGGCCATGGCTTGGGTCTCCATTTTGATCGACTCGTCCAAAGAAATTTTGGGCACGCGCACGATGACCGGGGTGACCGATCCCTCTTGCATGGTGGGAATGAATGCCGTGCCCAAAAAGGGCACCCAGGCAAAGCTGCCCGCCAAGGCCAGTACAGCGATCAGCAAGACTTTGAGCGGATGCGCCAGAGACCAGCTCAACATGCGCAAATAGGGTGTTTTAAGTTGGCGCAGCAACCAGGTGTCGTGCTCAGCGCCACCTTTGAGCACATAGCCACACAACACCGGGCTGAGGGTGAAGCTCAGAACCAATGAAATAGTCAGCGCAATGGCGATGGTCAGTGCCAGAGGGGCAAACATCTTGCCCTCCATCCCTTGCAGGCTGAGCAAGGGCAAGAACACCAAAATGATGATGCCCACACCGTAGAGTACCGGCTTACCCACCTCGGTGGTTGAGTCGAGGATGGTGCGCAGTTTTGACTTGCCTTGCTGGGCCGCCTCGCCCAAGCGGGCAAAGGCGTTTTCCACCACCACCACCGCGCCGTCGACCATGAGGCCTATGGCGATGGCCAATCCACCCAAAGACATGAGGTTGGCGCTCAAACCCAAACGATTCATGACCAAAAAAGTCAGCAATGGGGTCAGCACCAAAGTGGCGACCACGATCAAACTCGAGCGCACATCGCCCAAAAAGATGAACAAAATGGCAATCACCAAAATGATGCCCTCAACCAGCACTTTGGCCACAGTCTTCATGGCAGTATTGACCAATTCGCTGCGGTCGTAAAAAGACACGATTTGCAGTCCATCGGGCAACACGTTTTTCTGGTTGATTTCTTCCACCCTTTGTTGAATGCGGCCCACGATTTCACGGGCATTACCGCCCCGGATCATTTGCACAATGCCGGCCACGGCTTCGGTTTGCCCGTCTTTGATGATGGCCCCTTGACGCACCTCAGAACCAAAAACCACTTCGGCCACGTCTTTGACCAGCACTGGGGTGCCTTGAAACTCCTTGAGGGCAATATTTCCGATATCTTGTAATGAGCCGATCAGACCGACCCCACGTATCAGGTATTGCTCGGCCAAGGCCGGCAGCACACCGCCCGATGAATTGGTATTGTTTTGCGCCACGGCGCTGTAAACATCTTTGATGCTCAGACCGTAATAACGCAGCCGATCCGGTTTGACTTTGACCTGATATTGACGGGCAAACCCACCCTGCGTATTGATTTCAGCGACCCCCGAGATGGAACGCAGCATGGGGCGTACCACCCAGTCTTGAACTTCGCGTCGAAATCGCAGTTCTTCTTCACTCAATGGCCGCAGTTTGCCGTCCGCACCTCGATCGCTGGGGTGCTCCAGCGTGTACTGATAGATTTCGCCCAAGCCTGTCGAGACTGGACCCAAGACCGGGGTGATGCCTGCGGGCATGCGCTGGGCGGCTTCGATCAGTCGTTCCAGCACCAATTGACGCGCGAAATACACATCGGTCTTGTCGGTAAATACCAGGGTCACCAGTGAAACCCCGTTTCGATTGAGTGAACGCATCTCCACCAGGCCCGGTAAGCCTGTCATGGATATTTCGATCGGAACGGTAATGAAGCGTTCGACTTCGGTCGGAGGGCGACCTGGGGCTTCGGTGGCAACTTGCACCTGCACATTGGTCACATCGGGAAAAGCGTCGACCGACAGTTTGCGCACCGCCAATAGGCCCGCCACCAGCAGGGCCAGGCTGATGATCACCATCAGCACACGCTGCTGCAATGACCAACGGATGAGCGCGGCAATCATCATCACCCTCCAGACGAGGTCAGCACCTGCTGGTTGCGCAAGTTATTCAGATGAAAGGCGCCCTCAGCAATGATGACCGCCCCAGGAGCCAGGCCCGACTTGACGGCCCGGACTTTATCCATCGCGGGCTCGAGTTCGACCGGGGTTAGGCGAAAAGTTCCTGGGCCCGACTGCACGAACACATGATCATGGTCGTTTTCGCGCACCACGGCAGACTCGGGAACCACGGCCAGCTGGCGCACCCCCAACTCGATGCGCATGGTCACCAACATTTGTGGCTTTAAATCCTGCTTGGGGTTGTCAAGCAGCGTACGAATGGCCACGGTCCGTGTTTCGGGTTGAATGGTGTCACCGACAAAGACCACCTTGCCGCGCAAGGTGCGATCGAGCGCCGGGATGTCAATTTCAACCGACTGCCCACGTTGCACCAGACTGGCGGTTTGCTCGGGCAATGAGCCTATCGCCCATACAGAAGACAAATCAGCTATGGTGAACAGCGCATCACCGGGTTGCACCACCTGTCCCGCAGTCACCTTGCGCTCGAGCACGACCCCAGCCTGTCGAGCAATGACCACGGCCTCGGGCTGCAAACGGCCCTGAGAGCGCAGCCTCTCGATCGCGTCAGCGGGCAAACCCAACAGAGTCAACTGGTCTTCAGCAGCACGCGACTCGGCCTTGGCTATGGCCAGATCGGCTTCGCGTTTGAGCAGCTCGGCCGAGCTGATCACATCGGCCTGAATCATTTGCCGAGCACGCTCCACCGCGCGTTCCGCCTGGGTCAGGTTGGAATTGGCGCGCAAAAAGGCCAATTGGGCGCTGGTCAACTCAGGGCTGGTCAGGCGCGCCAACACTTGTCCGGGTTTGACAACGTCGCCCAACTCCACGTTGACCGAGCTGATACGCCCCACCACCCCAGAGCCGACACGGCTGACACGTTGCTCGTTGGCCTCGACTCGGCCTGGGTGGCTTTGAACGTCTGCCACCGATCGCAATTGAACAGTGTGGAGCAGAAATTGGCCCTGTTGCTCGACGCTGAGTTTGACCAACATCGGGTCTTTGGGGGCGGTCGCATTGGCCTCTGAGGCGACATCGCTGGGCTTGGGAGAGCAAGCCAGCAGGGCCCAGGTCGAAAACATCAGGATCAGGGCAGTGCGGCGTAATGTCATCGTCTGATCGTCCATAGTTTTAGGGGGTCATGGCTATGGACACAGCACGCTGCGCACTGAGCAGTTCGAGCTCAATGCGCGCCTTTTGCAATTCAAATCGGGCTTGCAGCAAATCGATGCGCACCGTTTGCAAAATGCGCTGTGCGTCCAGCACATCCAGAATTCCTCGCTCACCAAATCGGTACGCGGCTTGCGCCACTTGCAAGGCGGTCTCGGCCACCCTGACCGCTCCAGAGCTCAGCGAAGAGACTTTGTTGCGAGCAATCTCGAGCGCTTTCCAAGCCTGCAGCAACTGCTGGCGCAACTCGGCCGTGCGTCCATCGACCAAGGTTTGCGAACGCACGAATTCGGCCTGGGCCTCGGCAATGGGGCCCTGACGCTGGTCGAGCAAGGGAATTTGGAGCTGTACCGAAAAGCCGTCTTGCCGCACTTGCGGATCCTGCGTTTGGTGATAGCGAAGCTCAGCCCCTGGCCAACGCTGCGAGCGAGCAAACTCCAGCTGATTGCGGGCGCGCTCGAGTTGTGCGCGCAAGGCTTGTAGCTCGGGGTTACGTCGTTCGGCCTGGGCTTGCAGCTCAACCAGAGCCAACATGTCTACCACCTGGTCCAATGCGCCTTGCAGTCCGGTCAAACCGGGCAATTGACCAGCCGCCAGGCGGTTGAATCCCAACAGCACCTGTTGGGCTTGCACTTCGGCACTTTGGAAGCGTTGCCGCGCATTGATCACTTCGGCATCGGCCTTGATCAGTTCGTAGCGAGCGGCTTCGCCGCTATCGACCTTGACGCGCACACGCTCACGCACTTGTTCCAACAGTTGCCAATCTTCACGAAACAGTGAGGCCGTGTCACGTCGCCAGAAATATTCGTAGGCCAAAGCCTCGACCTCGGCGATCAGTCCCAAGCGCTGTACCTCGGCCTGATATTGGGCGAACACCGAATTGGCCTGAGCCGACCGCACACGCGAACTGCGTACGCTGGGATTCTCGAGGAACTGATTCAAGCCATGGCTGCGCAGGGTTCCGGGCACAGCCCCAGGCAGGCGGGCGCTGACTTGTCCCTGTCCCCACTCAAGGCGCGGGTTGGGCCAGGCCCCAGCGCTGGTGATGCCCGCCTGGGCTTGACGGTTGGCTTGCAAGGCGGCCTGGTACTGCGGGTTGTGCTGCAATACCGCCTGCGTGACCGCATCGATGTCGGGCGTAGCCGTCAAGGGGTCAGCCTGGGGCCAAGCCGGTCTTGGCGCGCTGACGAGCAAACAGGTCAAAAAAACCAGTGCGCCGACTGAAACGATACGGGCATGGATTTGAAGCATGGCGTCATCTTAGTGACGAATGAAATTCCGAATTTTTTTAATGGCATTCGGAAAATGGATCGGCGTCCAATTCAGTGTTTTGAATTTCAGAAAGCTGCCACCGAGCCGTCACTGCGAGGGTCGAATCCGCCGCGCAAGATGCCATTGGGTTCGCGCACTATGCAGCCGGCGTGGCCCACGGTTTCGTCCAGCGCCCCGATGATTTCCACGTCGTGGCCCCGATGGCGCAGCTCATCCACCACCGGCGCTGGAAAGCGACTCTCCAGCTTGAGGGTATCGCTGGTCTGGCCCCAGGTTCGGCCCAGCAACCAACGGGGCCGGCTGACGGCGTCTTGCGGATCGAGCCCGTAGTGGGCGATTCGGCTGAAGATGGCGGCCTGGGTCTGGGGTTGACCGTCGCCGCCCATGGTGCCATAGACCATGGTGCGGCCGGTATCAAACACCGCCAACGCTGGATTGAGCGTATGAAAGGGCTTGCGGTAGGGAGTCAGGGTGTTGAGCGCTGTGGGCGAGAGCGAGAAGCTGCAACCGCGGTTCTGCCAATTGACACCTGTGCCCGGCAAAACGATGCCCGAACCAAACTCGTGATAGATGCTTTGGATGAATGACACGCACAGGCCATTGCCGTCGATCACCCCCATCCAGATGGTGTCAGCGGGTGGGCGCCCTGCCCCCCAAGGCAAGGCACGCTGCACATCGATTTGACGCGCCATCGAGTCCAGGGCTGCGCTGGTCAAGAATTCGGACGGCTCGCGCTTCATATAAGCCGGGTCGGTCAGGTGTTGATCGCGCACTTTGAATGCCTGCTTGGTCGCCTCTACGCACAAATGCACATGGTCAGCGCTGTCAACCTGGTGCCTCGATAGCGACAAGCGATCGAGCAAACCCAAAATGATGAGTGACATCAAGCCCTGGGTCGGCGGGGTCATGTTGTGCACCTGACCCTGACTGTGCGCCAAGGTCAGTGGGTCGACCAAGCGGGCCTGATGGCGTTGCAGATCGGCCAGGCGCAGGGGGCTGCCCAGCGCCTCGAGGTCACGGGCCATGCTGCGGGCCAGATCGCCACGGTAAAAATCCTCGGTGCCGGCGCGGGCAATTTGCTCCAAAGTGGCGGCCAATTGGGCTTGCAAAAACACACTGCCGGTCGCCGGCGCTTGGCCTTGGTGCAAAAAGGTCTGGGCAAAACCGGCTTGGTCTTTGAGTTCGGGCATTTTGGCAGCGGTCAGTCGGTGCTGGCTGTTGGTGACCGGCACTCCCTGACGGGCGTAATGGATGGCGTCATCGAGCAATCGGCGCAAGCTCATGCGCCCGCCCAGGGAGCGCCTGGACAATGCATGCGCTGCGCCCCACCCCGATAGGGTCCCGGCCACGGTATTGGCCGCCACTGGGCCGCGAAATGGAATGGCCTGCGCGATGCCCCGCTCGGCATACCAATCGCGGGCAGCCAAGCCTGCGGCTGCACCGCAGGCGTCGATGCCGCCCATGGCATGACCGGGTCGATGAATGACCCAAAACGAGTCACCGCCGATAGAGTTCATATGGGGGTAGACGACTGCAATCGTGGCAGCGGCGGCGATCATGGCTTCGAGGGCGTTGCCGCCTTCGCGCAATACGGCCAGTGCAGATTCGGAGGCGAGAGAGTGTGGGGCGACGGCCATGCCGCGCCGACCCCATTTAGGCTGCAAATTCATACCAGGGCTTTCTTGAAACAGCCTCTACTTTAATTCGATCAGGCAGGCCGCCAATTCTGCAAATCCAATGCCCCGCTGCGACACTGTGACATAGCGCGGGAAATGCCTCAATTGACCCCAATACGGTGCGATGTTGGCCACCGCCACGCTGTGGGTGCAATGCTGGAACATGATTTCATCGTTGGCCGAGTCACCCACATAGACCCAGTGCCCGATTTCGCGGTCTAAATCACGGTTGAGCCACAGTTGGGTGGCCCAGCAGGCCCCGATCCACTTGTGATGATCACCGACCCAGGCGTTGATGTGAATCGAGCTGACCGTGACGCTCAGTCCATGGCCCCGCAAGATGGCACAGACCCGCGCAATATCCGCTGCATCCAGGTGGGCAAACTCGGCATGGTCGATGGCAATGTCGGTTTCGCGGCCAGCGCTGTCTCTGGCCAGCCTGGCCTGGGGCAGGCGCGATAAGACATCGGCGGCGGCGGTCTGCAAGACCTCTCGATTGGCCTGGCGCTCAGCTTCATCTTGCAACCAGTCCTTGCGCAAGCCTGCATCACGCTGGCTCAGGGCGACCGCCCCGTTTTCGGCCACGATGCCACGCAGGGGCCATTGCCGGGCATAGGGCTCGCTCCAGCCTGCCGGGCGCCCGGTCACAGCAATCACTTCGATGCCCGCAGCTTGTAAATCATGCAAGGCTTGTAATGCCTGCGGCATGATGTCTCCCTGTTCGGTCAGGGTGTCGTCGATGTCGGTCAGCACGCCCCGAATGCCGCGTCTTTCATGCTCAGGCCAGGCCGCTAAAGGCAAGGCCGGGGCCAAGTCAAATCCATCGTGCATAGGGTGGCTTCGTGGGTTCAACTTCTGGGGTCAAACCCTTCGATGGCGTCGGTGATCAGGGCCTCATGCCCCCACTGCCACAAGCGATCGGCCACTGCGGGGTCGTTGACGGTGTAGCTCAAGCGCCAGATGCCCCGACGGGCCGCCTCTTGGGTGCGCGCATGGGTCCATAGCTCATGCTGACAAATCAAGGCCGAATGCCGATGCTGTGACAACACTTCAAACACATCGTCACGCCATTCGGACAAGAGCAAACCACGCGGCAGATGCGGGGCGATGCGCGCCGCGGCCTCGAGAGACGCGGTTTGAAATGAAGTCAACAAAGGCCAAATCGAGGCATCGGCCCACAGTTGCGCCGCTTCGCGTGCCACTTGGGCCCCGGTTTCGATCTCTTGCCCCGCAGTGGGCTTCATCTCGATATTGAGCATCAAGCCCCGCGACAGCAGCCAACGGGCCACATCGCGCAAACGGCCCACGGGCTCACCCGCATAAGCTGGGCTGTGCCAACTGCCCGCATCGAGGGCCGCCAGTTCTGGCCAAGCCCAATCGCCCGCCAGACCTTGGCCGTTGGTGGTCCGCTCCAGGGTCGCGTCGTGCATCAAGAACACCACGCCGTCGGCACTGAGTTTGGCATCGCACTCAAACATCCGGAAACCCTTGTGGGCCCCCAACTTGAAAGCGGCCAAGGTGTTCTCGGGGGCTTGTAATCCAGCCCCTCGATGGGCGATCCAGCGAGCATACGGCCAGGGTTTCATGCATCGATCCTTAATCCGGTACTGGCGTCAAACCAGTGCAAATGGGCGGCTTGTGCGGCCAGCCGGCACACTTCACCCGGCCCTGGTGCGGCTTGTTCGGCACTCAGTCGCAGGGTGATCGATTCGCTGCCCAAGCGGGCGTGGACCAGCCGTTCGGCCCCCAGCAATTCGATGGTTTCGACCTGAACCGACCAACCCTCGCTGGACAGATACAGGTGCTCGGGTCGCACCCCCAACACCCGCCCCGCTTCGACCCCGGGGGCCTGGCGCAGCAGATTCATGGGCGGCGAGCCCATAAAACCAGCCACAAACAGACTGGCAGGTTTCAGATACACCTGCTCGGGGGTGCCAAATTGCTCGACCCGTCCGGCATTCATGACCATCATGCGCTGGCCCAGCGTCATGGCCTCGACCTGATCGTGGGTCACGTACAAACTGGTCACGCCCAGCTCTTGATGCAAACGCCTGATCTCGAGTCGGGTTTGGGCGCGCAACTTGGCGTCCAGATTGGACAGAGGCTCGTCAAACAAAAAAACCTGGGGCTGTCGAACCATGGCTCGTCCCATCGCCACCCGTTGCCTTTGCCCGCCCGACAATTGACGTGGTTTGCGATCGAGCAAATGGCTGAGTTCGAGCCACTGGGCCACTTTTTGCACCCGCTCACGAATGGCGTTTTTGTCCAAGCCGGCGATCTTTAGCCCATAAGCCATATTGTCGTACACGCTCATGTGCGGATAGAGAGCGTAGTTCTGAAACACCATGGCAATATCGCGCTGCGAAGGTTCGAGGTCGTTGACCACTTTGCCGCCGATGCGTATCTGTCCTTGGGTGATTTCCTCCAAGCCCGCCACCATGCGCAGCAATGTGGATTTGCCACAACCCGAAGGCCCCACAATCACAACGAATTCACCGTCTTGGATGTCAGCGCTCAAGGACTCGATGACGTTCAGGTCCTTGGGCGCTTTGCCGTAGGTTTTTCCGACCTGCTCAAATTGAATGGCTGCCATGGCGTTTCATTTCTCGGTTTCGATCAGGCCCTTGACGAACCATTTTTGCATCAGGATCACGACCAGGGCTGGCGGCAACATGGCCAGCATCGCCGAAGCCATGACCACATTCCACTCGGTCCACGACTCGCCAGAGATCAGGCGCTTGATGCCCAAGACCACAGGGTACATGTCTTCGCTGGTCGTGACCAACAAGGGCCAAAGGTATTGGTTCCAACCGTAGATGAATTGGATGACGAACATGGCCGCGATGTTGGTAGCCGACAAAGGCAATAAGACATCGAAGAAAAAACGCATCGGCCCAGCCCCATCGATGCGGGCCGCTTCAACCAGCTCGTCGGGCACGGTCAGAAAAAACTGCCGGAATAAAAAAGTGGCGGTGGCGCTGGCAATGAGCGGCACACTCAGCCCTGCGTAGCTGTTGAGCAGCCCGAGATCGGCCACCACCTCGTAGGTGGGTGAGATACGCACCTCGACAGGCAGCATCAGGGTGATGAAAATCATCCAGAAAACCAAACCGCGCAGGGGAAATCGGAAATAGACAATGGCAAAGGCCGAACACAATGAAATGGCGATTTTTCCTACGGCGATGCTGACTGCGGTGATCAGACTCACTTGCAGCATGGGCCACAGTGGGGCCAGCTGCGAACCCGCCGAATTGACTCCGCCCCACAGGGTCAAGGTGTAGGTTTCCAGAAAATGGTCACCAGGCCACAAAGACATCGGATTGCCTTGGTGAATTTGCTGGGCGCTTTGGGTCGATGCCACCCAGGTGAGGTAGATGGGAAATGCCACCACCAGCACACCGACGATCAGCGTGAGGTGGGCCAATGCATTGAGCCAGGGGCGGCGCTCGACCATCTCAGTATTGCACCCGTTTTTCGACGAAGCGGAACTGAATCACGGTCAGCGCGATGACCAGCAGCATCAGCACCACCGATTGCGCCGCCGACGAACCGATGTCCATGGCTTTGAAACCGTCGTAATAGACTTTGTAGACCAAAATCGCAGTCTCTTTGCCCGGCCCTCCATGGGTCGTGGCGTCAATGATGGCAAAGGTATCGAAAAAGGCATAGACCACATTGATGACCAACAAAAAGAAGGTGGTGGGCGAGAGCAAGGGAAAAACGATGGTCCAAAATCGCCGCCAGGGCTTGGCACCGTCGATGGCGGCGGCTTCGATCAGCGATCGGGGAATGGACTGCAGGCCCGCCAGAAAAAAAAGAAAGTTGTAAGAGATCTGCTTCCAGACCGCCGCCATCACGATCAGCGCCATGGCGTGATCGGCGTTGAGCAGGTGATCCCAGGGCACGCCCCAGGTGCGCAGCACATGGGCCACTACCCCCATGGGCGAGGCAAACATAAACAGCCACAGCACGCCGGCCACCACAGGGGCCACCGCATACGGCCAGATCAAGAGGGTTTTGTAAAAAGTCGAACCCCGCACCACCCGATCGGCCATGACCGCCAGAAACATCGAGACCGACAGGCCCACGCTGGCGACCAGCAAAGAAAACAGCGCCGTGGTTTGAAAGGAACCCAGATAGGTCGGGTCGGCAAATAGGCGTTCGAAATTTTGCCAGCCGACAAACTCGCTGCTGGTGCCAAAGGCATCTTGCTCAAACAGGCTTTGTTGCAGCGCTTGTCCGGCGGGCCAGAAAAAAAACACAGCCACTATCGCCAGTTGCGGAGCCAACAAGGCCCACGGCAACCAGCTCAGTCGAAAACCGACGCGTTTTTCCAACGCTCAGCCCTTGTTGGCCTTCTCGAAACGCACCAACAATTCATTGCCGCGACCGATGGCCGAGTCAAGCGCGTCTTTAGGGGCTTTTTTGCCCGACCACACCTGTTCGAGTTCTTCGTCGATGATGGTGCGAATCTGCACAAAGTTACCCAAACGAACGCCTCTCGACTTGTCCGTGGTCTTGCGAATCATCTGCGTCACCGATACATCGGTGCCAGGATTTTTCTTATAAAAACCCGATTGATCGGTGAGCTCAAACGAGGCCTTGGTGACGGGCAAATAGCCGGTGCGCTGGTGGCTGAGGGCGGCCACATCGGGTTTGGAGAGGTGAGCAAAGAACTGACCCACGCCCTTGTACTCAGCGGCTTTTTTGCCATTCATGACCCACAGGCTGGCACCACCGATGACGGTGTTTTGAGGTGCCCCTGCCACATCGGGGTAATACGGCAAGGTGCCAATGCCGTAGCCAAATTTGCCATTGCGCACCACGCTGCCGTACAAGGCTGAAGAGCCGGTGGCCATGGCACACTCGCCCGACACAAAAGTGGCATCGGCCGCATTGCCGCGCCCTTTATAGACAAACAGGCCGCTCTTGGCCATATTGGCCAGGTTCTCGATGTGGCGCACGTGCAAGGGGGTGTTAAAGCTCAAGCGCGCATCGAGACCGCGCATGCCATTGCCCTTGGTCGCAAACTCGGTGTTGTGCCAGGCCGAAAAACTTTCCAACTGGGTCCAGCTGATCCAACTGGTGGTGAAGGGGCACTTGTGTCCCGAAGCCTTGAGT
Source organism: uncultured Bordetella sp. (assembly GCA_964390775.1). Lineage (GTDB taxonomy): Bacteria > Pseudomonadota > Gammaproteobacteria > Burkholderiales > Burkholderiaceae_C > Limnohabitans. The sequence goes on along the minus strand of CAYMJT010000010.1, from coordinate 16,693 downwards.
TTGGCGGCCGCCAGCGCCACTTCGGGCCAGGTTTTAGGCGGGCTCTCGGGATCCATGCCAGCGGCTTTGAAGGCGTCTTTGTTGTAGTGGAACACTGGGGTTGAGCTGTTGAAGGGGAAGCTCAACATCTGACCGCTGGGCGAGGTGTAGTAGCCCGACACGGCAGGCACATAAGCATCGGGGTTGAACTGAACACCGGCCTCTTTCATGACCTCGGCCACGGGCCGGATCGCCCCTTTGCTGGCCATCATGGTGGCAGTGCCCACTTCGAACACCTGCAGAATGTGCGGCGCATTGCCCGCCCGGTAAGCGGCAATGGCAGCCGTCATGGACTCGTCGTAGCTGCCTTTGAACACGGGCACCACTTTGTACTGGTTTTGGCTTTTATTGAAGTCCTGGGCCAGGTCATTGACCCATTCGCCCAAGGCACCTCCCATGGAATGCCACCACTGGATTTCGGTTTGTGCCTGGGCCGAGTTCAAGCCAGCCAGGGCCAACAACAGGGCCGCGCCCTTTTGGGTCCAACGCTTCATGGGTTTTCCTTTCGCCTACATTGAAGATGAACGAGCCCCAGCCCGTCAAAGACTCAGCCTAGCATGATTCGAGGCATTTGAAACTGATGGATAGCCATGAGACACGGCCATCGGCTCAGGCCGAACACAGCTCCTGAGCAGACTGCACCACGTCTTGGACACTGATGCGGGCCAGATTCTCGAGGCAAGCCGCATAGCCCACAGGGATGCGGGGCGCCCCCAATCGAGAAATTCGACAGGCGGTGTTCTGCGCCGCCGTGGCGGCGATTTCAGCGCCAAATCCGCCAGCCTGAACCGCGTCATGAACCACCAACAGACGACCCGTGCGGGCGCAGTCGGACAGCACGGTGTCGCGGTCCCAGGGCCACAAAGAACGCAAATCGATCACGCTGGCCGAAATGCCCCCGGCGGCCAAAACCTCGGCGGCCTGGGTGATGGTGTGCACGGCAGCCGACCATGACACCAGGGTCAGGTGCTCGCCGCGACGCCACACACGGGCCTGCCCCGGATCGGTCAGCGGACCCGCTTCAACGGGGCCTTGCAGCGTCCAAAGTTCCTTGTTCTCAAGGTAAACCACCGGGTCTTCTCCCTGCAAAGCCCAGCTCAACAAGTCGTGGTTGTCTTGCGGGGTGGCCGGACACAGCACGACCACCCCAGGCAGATGGGCAAACCAGGCCTCGAGGCTTTGCGAGTGTTGCGCGGCCGAGTTGACCCACATGCCGATGGGCATGCGCATGACGATGGGCACGCGCCCCTGGCCGCCAAACATATATCTGTTTTTGGCCGCCTGATTGACGATCTCGTCCATGGCGCACAGCGCAAAGTCGATCACGCGCATCTCGACCACAGGGCGCATCCCCATCAGTGCCATGCCTACCCCAGCGCCCATGATGTTGGCCTCCGAGATGGGGGTGTCTATCACCCGCTGCGGGCCCCAGGTGGCCGCCAGACCCTTGTATTGGCCAAAAATCCCGCCCCGCCCCACATCTTCGCCCAGCACCACGACCTTGGGGTCGCGCCGCATGGCCTCGGACACCGCCAACACAGCGGCCTCGGCATAAGTCATCAGCGCCATATGCCCGCTCCAAAGGTTTGTATGTCGGTGTACGCCGACTGCGGCTCGGGCCAGGCAGACTGCTGGGCGAACGCAATGGCGGCGTCGGCCTCGGCCTGGGCCCGTGCGTCCAGGGCGTCCAGCTCAACGCTGGACACACCGTCGGCCATGGCCTGCTGCCGCGCCCGTAACAAGGGGTCGGCTGCCAAGGCGTCTTTGAGGTCTTGCGGGTCGCGGTAGCCTTGCACGTCAACCGACACATGGCCCCGCACACGCCAGGTGTGGGCATGCAAAAAGCGCGGCTGTCCCGTTCGAACTTCGGCCAACAAACGGGCACTGGCCCGGTAGACCGCAGCCACATCGTTGCCATCGACCGCCTCGCCAGGCACACCCAGGGACTGGGCCCGCGCCAGTGCGCCTGGCCCTGCGCTCAGGGTACGGGTAGAAGTCGTGGCCGAATAGCGGTTGTCCTCACACACAAACAACACCGGCAGTTCATACACAGCGGCCCAATTGAGCGCTTCCAAAAAAGGGCCTCGGTTGGTGGCACCATCGCCAAAAAAACAGGCCACCACATGCGGCATTCCTTGCAGCTTCAGGGCATGGGCCGCCCCGCAGGCGATGGGCAGCCCGGCCGCCACCACGCCGTTGGCCCCCAGCATGCCGACCGAGAAATCGGCAATGTGCATCGAGCCGCCTTTGCCGCCATTGAAGCCATCGGCGCGTCCGAACAGTTCGGCCATCATGCGGCGCATATCGGCGCCTTTGGCCAGGGTGTGGCCATGGCCCCGATGGGTACTGGTCAAAAGGTCCTGGCGCTCGAGGTGGGCACAGACACCCACCGCGACGGCCTCTTGGCCGATGGACAAATGCAGGGGGCCACGCACCTTGGCGCTGTCATTGAGCTTTGCGCCCAAAACCTGCACCCCGCCCTGGCTGGCGACTTCGGCAGCCAACTCAAAGGCGCGTATGCGCGCCATGGTGTGATAAAGATCGAGCCAATTCATGGGTTCACAAGGCGACCGTCGAAATCCAGGGCACTGCCGCGATGACGAACACCCCAATCAACAAAGCCAGCAAATAGGGCCAAATCGCACCGATCACTTCGTCGGGCTTGGCCCCGCCGATGCGACAGGCAATATAAAAACCCACGCCGATGGGCGGCATCATGAGCCCCACGTTCATGGCACACACGATGACCATGGCGTAATGAATGTCGTGGATCCCCAGCTTTCGAGCAATGGGGAACATGATCGGGGCCAACAACAACACCGCTGGCAGGCCTTCCAACAAGCAACCCAGGACGAGAAAAATCACAATCGTCACCGCCATGAAACCGATCCAGCCGCCAGGCAAGGTGGTCATGAAAGCGGACAGGTGCTGCACCACACCGCTTTGAGTGATCGACCAAGCCATGGCCGAAGCCGCCCCCAGCACCAGCAACACGGCCCCTGACAAGGCGGCGGTCTCGACCAACATCCCATAGAACTTGCGCCATCCGATACCGCCATAGATGAAATGCCCGACGATCAGGGCATAGACCACGGCCACGGTCGACACCTCGGTGGCGGTGGCCACGCCTTCGGCGACCGCACTGCGAATCAAAAAGGGCAGCACCAGCGCCGGGGCAGCGACCACGATGTAGCGCCAAATTTCTCGCCGGGTGGCCCGACGCGTGCCCGTCGTGTTTTCAAAGCGGGCTTTCCAGCGCGCCAGCACGATCAGCGCCAGCAACAACACCATGGCGACCACAAAGCCCGATTGAAAGAGCCCGGCAATGGACACGCTGGCCACCGCCCCCAGCACAATCAGCACGATGCTGGGCGGCACCGTATCGGCCATGGCGGCGCCCGTGGCCAATAAGGCCACCATCTCCGAGGGTTTGTTGCCGCGCCGTTTCATTTCAGGAAACAAGGCGGGGGCCACGGTCGCCATGTCCGAGACCTTCGAGCCCGAAATGCCCGACACGATGAACAAGGATCCCAACAGCACATAGGACATGCCAGCTTTGATGTGGCCAATCAGCGAAGCCAAGAAATCCACAATCGCCTTGCCCATGCCGGTGGCATCGAGCACACAACCCAACAGCACAAAGATCGGCACCGACACCAGCACCACGCTGGACATGCCCTCGTCCATGCGACCAATGATGACCGTCAGCGGCACCGAGGTGGAAAAACCCAGATAACAGGCCGCACCAAGACCAAAACAAAACGCAATCGGCACGCCCAGCACCAAACACACCGCCACCAGTCCGATCAAAAACACCGGGATATTCCACAGCCCCAGTTGACCCCAGACGACGTTGCCTTGAGCCGCACCCCAGGCGAGCGCCAACACCACCACAGCGGCCAAGATCAAGTCACCCAGTCGCGATGCTTTCAGCGCCTGCACCGCAACCATCAGCAACATCAAACCCAAACCCAGGGCAATCGAACCCACCCGAACGGTGTTGGGCCAATCGAGGGCGGGGGTGCGTATGAACCACTCGTCCAGCGCGTAGTCGATGGCCGGATTCATGAGGACCAACAACAGGGTGGCCACCAGAACTTGCGCCAAGGCTCCAGCAAATAGACGCGCCCTTGGAGGCAAGAGGTCAATAAACAGGTTCAAGCGCAAGTGCTCTTGCCGCTGCAAGGCGATCGCAGCCCCCAGCATGGTCAACCAAATGAAGGAAATGGACACCACTTCTTCGGACCAGACCAAAGGGAGCCCAAACGCATAGCGCGAGATCACACCGCCCAACAACAAGACGGTGATCAGCAAGGTCAAGGCGGCGGCCACCGCTTCGAGTGGCCACATCCATTTGGAGTGCCGCCCGGCAGGGGCGGCAACACCCAATTCACTCATGGCATTCCCCAGGCTTTAACCCAGTTTGCCGGTGTAGCGCTCGAGCACCGACCAGGCCTCGTCGCCGAACTTGCCCTGCCATTCTTTGAAGAACCCGGCACTGCGCAACTTGTCGCGGAAGCCGTCGGTGCGTGGCGTATTGAACACCATGCCGTTGGCCTCCAGGCCTTTGCGCAAATCGCTATTCTGGGTCGCCAGATCGGCACGCTCGGCCATGGCGGCGGCGTTGATGTGCTTGGTAGCGATTTGCTGGACATCGGGCGGCAGTCGATCCCAGGCGCGGCGGTTGATCAGGGTCCAAAAACCGTCCCACATGTGGTTGGTGACCGAGCAGTATTTTTGAACTTCGTAGAGTTTGAAGTTGGTGATGACGGACAGTGGGTTTTCTTGGCCGTCCACCACCTTGGTCTGCAAAGCGGTGTACATCTCGGACGCGTTGATCGAGGTTGGTGCCGAGTCAAAGGCTTTGAACAAAGAGGTCCACATGGGCGAGACGGGCACACGGATTTTGAAGCCGCGCAGATCTTCGGCACTGTTGATGGGCTTGGTCGAAGACGTCATCTGGCGAAAGCCGTTGTCCCAGATTTTGTCCAAAGCCAGCAAGTTGGCCTTGGCAATTTGGGCCCGGATATAGGCTCCAACGTCGCCGTCCATGGCCTTCCAAACCGAGTCATAGTTCGAGAAGGCAAAGCCCAACCCGTTCAAGGCCGCTTGCGGGACCAGGGTGGCCAAAATCAGGCCCGAGAGGTTGAACATTTCAACCCCGCCCGAACGCAATTGGCTCAGGGTATCGGTGTCGGAGCCCAGTTGGTTGCTGGGGAAAACCTGAATTTCAAGCCGTCCGTTGGTCTCTTTGGCAATCGCCTCCACCGCTTCTTTGAGGCGCACGTTCATTGGGTGCTGAGGCGGCTGGTTATTGGCGTACTTGAAAGTGAATTGGGCTTTTTGCGCGTGGGCCAGGGGCAAGCTGGCGGCCAATGAGGCGGCGCCGGAGGCGATGACCAGGGTACGGCGAGAAATTGTCATGAGAGTCTCCTCGTTGTTGAAAAAAAATCAGTGTTGTCCCGCTTCGGGCTGGCCGACATGAGCGATTTCGGGGTGATTGCGACGCAAGGTGGGCAGGCCGACACCAGAGGCATCGAAGCCACCGTCGACGGCCAGGAACTGGCCATTGATGTAGCTGGCTTGAGAGCTGCACAAAAAACCCACGGTTTGCGCCATCTCTTGGGGTGTGCCGTAGCGACCCAGCGGAATGGTGTCGATGTAATCCGATCGAATCGCCACGCTGTGCACCAGCTTGGCCATTTCGGTTTCGACCGGACCCGGGCACACGGTGTTGACGCGCACCCCATAGTTGCCCAACTCGGCAGCGTATTGTTTGGTCAGGTGAATCAGCGCCGCCTTGCTGGTGCCATAGGCGACCCGCAAAGTACTGGCGCGCAAACCCGAGATCGATGCAATATTGACGATGGCACCTGATTTTTGCCGGGCCATGATGCGGCCAAAGGCTTGGCTACACAAAAAAGCACCGTCCAGGTTGGTGCCCAACACATGCCGCCATTCCTCAAAACTGGTTTCGAGTACGGGTTTGAAGACGGCCACGCCGGCGTTGTTGACCAAGGCGTCCACCCGACCCCAGCGCGCCAAGACCTGATCGGCAGCGGCCTGCACCTGCTCGGGTTGGGACACGTCGGCATGAATGCACAACACCTGCTGGGGTTGCGCCAGTGCGGCCTCGGTTTGTTTCAGAGTGGCGACATCGGTGTCGAGCAAGGCCACGCGATGGCCGTGCTGCAAAAACCACTGGCCTACGGCCAATCCGATGCCTCGGGCACCGCCTGTGACGACGGCGACGGGGAGGTTTGCGCTTGCGTTCATGCGCGCATCATAGACGATGGTGTCATGAGGGAATACCCAGCCCATCGCATCGGAATGAGCCTGCTTGTGGCATTGAAAGCACAGGCCCTGGAATCGTTTTGATTGACTTTGGTCAATAGATTCCCAACTCAAACGCTGGTGTTTCCCCTAAAAGGAAAGACAAATGAATCATTTTGGTTTTTAATTTACACAAGTTAATTTTCAAAAATGGTAACGACGAGGAGCCGCCATGAAGTTTGTAGCCCGCTTGACTAGTTTTCAACCCACACGACCCCGGGCCGCTTGGAAGCGCGTAGCCGGTGTGGCCGCTGCCACCCTGATGCTGACTTCTACGACCTGGGCGCAGGGTTGGCAACCCAGCAAATCGGTGGAATTCATTGTTCCCGCCGGTACGGGCGGCGGAGCTGACCAGATGGCCCGCTTCGTTCAAGGCCTGATCACCAAGCACAAGCTCATGGCCCAGCCCATGGTGGTTTTGAACAAATCGGGGGGCGCGGGCGCTGAGGGGTTTTTGGACGCCAAAAACGCTCGCCCCGACGGACACAAAATCATCATCACCTTGTCCAATTTGTTCACCACACCGCTGGCCACGGGCGTGCCCTTCAACTGGAAAGAGTTGACGCCGGTGCAAATGTTGGCCCTGGATGAATTTGTCTTGTGGGTCAACGCCGAATCACCTTACAAAACCGTGGCCGACTATGTGAAAGCCGTCAAAGCGGGTGAAGACGGCAAGTTCAAGATGGGGGGCACGGGCTCCAAGCAGGAAGACCAGATCATCACCGTGGCCCTGGAAAAGGCGATGGGTAAAAAGATGACCTACATCCCCTTCAAGGGGGGTGGCGATGTGGCGGTTCAGTTGGTCGGCAAACACATTGACAGCACCGTCAACAACCCCATTGAGGCCGCCTCGCACTGGAAAGCCGGCACCCTGCGTGCCCTGTGCGTGTTTGACCAAGAACCCATGCCCTACCCCGGCAAAATCACCTCCAGCCAGTCTTGGAAAGACGTGCCCACTTGCCGTTCTCAAGGCCTGGATGTCGAGTACCTGATGTTGCGCGGCATCTTTATGCCTCCCAAATCAACCCCGGCCCAGGTGGCTTTCTACCAAGACCTGTTCAGCAAGGTGCGCGCCTTGCCCGAGTGGAAAGAGTTCCTGGAAGCCGGGGCCTTTAAAGATTTGTCGCTCAGTGGCGCCGAATATGTCGATTGGCTGAACAAGGCCGAGGCCGAGCACACCCGTCTGATGACCGAGGCAGGGTTTCTTGCCAAAAAATAACCAGTACAGCGCGCCACCTGCCTGGTTCGGACGCGCTGAGATAGATCACAACTTGGGGAGAGATTGAATGGATCGTCAACATGTCCAGCAGCGCTGGGCAGAGGTCGCCGTGGCCTTGTTTTTTTTACTCATTGGTGCTGCGGTCATTTGGGACAGTCTACGCGTGGGCATGCAATGGGGCGACGATGGCCCGCAGCCTGGCTATTTTCCGTTCTACATTGGCCTGTTGCTGGTTTTAGGCGCTTTCAAAGTCTTGTTTGACGTGGTCCGCCAGTGGAAGCGTGAATCCATGACCGACGCATTCGCCACGCACGAAGAAATCGGCTTGGTGCTCAAGATGTTCATCCCGACCGTGTTTTATGTGGCGGTGATTTTTGTGCTGGGTCTGTATGTGGCCTCGGCGCTGTTCATTGCTTTTTTCATGATTTGGCAAGGCCAGTACAAGCCGCTCAAGGCGGGACTGGTGGGCATTGCGGTCCCCGCCGCATTGTTCGCTTTGTTTGAAATCTGGTTTTTGTTGCCCCTGCCCAAAGGCCCCGTTGAGGCCTTGTTTGGATATTGATCATGGATGAGCTCAATAGTCTCTTTCAGGGCTTTGCGGTCGCCCTGACCTTGCAAAACCTGCTGCTGATGCTGGTTGGCATCTTGCTCGGTGTGCTGATCGGTGTCTTGCCTGGCCTGGGCGGCGCCAATGGGGTGGCGATTTTGCTGCCCCTGACCTTTAGCATGTCGCCCACCTCGGCCATCATCATGCTGTCGTGCATTTACTGGGGGGCGCTGTTTGGCGGTGCCATCACCTCGGTACTGTTCAATATTCCGGGTGAACCCTGGTCGGTGGCGACCACCTTTGACGGCTACCCCCTGGCGCAAAAGGGAAAGGCGGCGCAGGCCTTGACGGCGGCATTCACCTCGTCATTTGTCGGCGCCTTGTTCGCTGTATTGATGGTGACCTTTCTGGCCCCGCTGGTGGCCAAGTTCGCTCTCAACTTCGGGCCACCCGAATTCTTTGCCGTGCAATTGCTGACCTTTTGCAGCTTCATCGGCATGTCCAAAGAACCGCCCTCCAAGACCTTGATGGCGATGATGCTGGGTTTTGCCCTGGCCGCCGTGGGCTTGGACAGCGTGACCGGAACTCTGCGCATGACTTTTGGCCAAGAGTCGCTGCTGCAAGGCTTTGACTTTCTGGTGGCGGTAATCGGCCTGTTCGGGGTGGGCGAGATTTTGCTGACCATGGAAGAAGGTCTGGCCTTCAAAGGCCAAAAGGGCCGCATCAGTTTGCGCGACGTGCTGGAGACCTGGGCCGAGCTGCCCCGCTACTGGGCGACTTCTTTGCGCGCCTGCCTGATAGGCTGCTGGATGGGCATTACCCCCGGTGGGGCGACCCCGGCGTCTTTCATGAGCTATGGCATGGCCAAGCGCATGTCGAGCACCCCCGACGAGTTTGGCAAAGGCAAGATCGAGGGCGTGGTGGCCCCCGAAACCGCCGCTCATGCGGCGGGCACCAGCGCCCTGTTGCCCATGCTGACCCTGGGTATTCCTGGCTCGCCCACGGCGGCCGTATTGCTGGGCGGTTTGCTGATTTGGGGTTTGCAACCCGGCCCCATGCTGTTCCAGGAACAAAAAGACTTTGTCTGGGGTCTGATCGCTTCGATGTACCTGGGCAATATTGCCGGCCTGATTGTGGTCTTGACCACCGTGCCCTGGTGGGCGGCGATTTTGCGCATCCCGTTCTCGATCATTGCTCCGGTGATCATCGTGATCTGCGCGGTGGGCGCCTACACGGTGCACAACCACATGTTTGATGTGGTGATGATGCTGGTGTTTGGGGTCTTGGGCTATGCCTTCAAAAAGCTCAGCTACCCCTTGGCACCCCTGGTGCTGGCCCTGGTGCTGGGCGATATGGCCGAGTCGAGTTTCCGCCAATCGATGCTGATCTCGAAAGGATCGTTGGGCGTGTTCTTTGGCAACTGGCTGGCCGGCGGTATCACCACGCTGGCTCTGGTCATGTTGCTCTGGCCTGTGCTGGGCAAGTGGCGGCGGCGCAAAGAAAACTCGACCCCGCTCAACGCCTGATTGCCTCTTGCGGGGCCCTGCTTAGCGCGGCAAAGACTCCACCTCGCGTTGCCAGCGATCGATCAGTCGTTTGCGCTCGGTGGCTTTGCCGTAAAACTCGAAGTCGTATCGGATCAGTCGCACGCCATCACTGGAGGGAATGCGGGGGTCGGCACGAAAGGTCTTGTTGGCAGGGGTTTGCAGGCTATTGGCCTTGCCGCCCAGAGACTGACCGATGGGCCCCATCAGAAAGTCATAATAGCGACGTGCTGCGTCCAGATTGCGGGCGCCCTTGATCAGGGCGATGCCACCAATCTCGTAACTGGTGCCCTCGCAAGGAGCGGCCGATCGAACCGGGAATTTTTGCTCGCGCCATGGTTCGAAACCAAACAAAAAGCTGACCCCTATGGCGACCTCGCCCTTGGCCACATTGGGGGCCTGTGCCGTGCCGCTGCGGGTGTACTGCGAGACGTTTCGGTGCAGCTTTTTGAGGTAATCAAATGCTGGCTCTTCGCCCATCAATTGGACCAGACCAGCCAGGATGGTGTAGGCCGTGCCACTGGATGCGGGGTGCGAAATTTCGATCTCACCCCGATAGGCAGGGTTGAGCAGATCTGCCCAGCATTGAGGCGCTGGCAGTCCTTTGCGGCGCAAGACTTCGGTGTTCCAGCCAAAGCCGATCACACTGGTGTAGAACCCCCCCACCCGATTGCCGCTCAGGGCCAATTGACGCACGCTCCAGCTGTGCAGGTCTTGCAGATAGCTGGGTCGATAGGCCTCTAGCAGCCCCAGCTCGGCGGCTTGCAAAAAGGGGTCACCCGTCCCTCCCCACCACAAATCGGTTTTGGGGTTGGCCGATTCGGCGCGCAACTGCGCCAATGCTTCGCCGGTCGGTTTACGGGTTTGCAAGACGCGCGTACCTGTCAACTTTTGAAATTCGGCTGCAGCCAGGTCGCACCAACTCTGGTCGGTGCTGCAAATGGCGGTCAGGCTTGAGGTCTGGGCCATGGCGGTGTGGACCCACATGCCCACGAGCCATGCCAAGGCGATGTTCAAAGACCGTTTCATGGGCTCTCCTGTGGGCAAGTTGATGCAAACACCACGACCCCATGGGCATCGAGCTGCAGGCCGATGTGTTCACCGATCGGCACCGGGCCGCTCGCCGAGGGTCGCCAAGTGACGACTTGTCCCAAGGGGGTCTCCAGAGTCAATTCTTGTACCGCCCCCATAAAAGCGCAATGGGTGACTTGGGCGCTCAGGCCCTGCTGCGCAGGACCAATCCGCCAGGCCTCTGGCCTGATGGCCAGCTGAACCGGGCCCGATGGATGTGGGTGGGCATCACGCCATACCCAATTGGCCAGTTGAATGCCTTGAGCGTCGGGCAAGACCGTGGCCGACACCAGCATTGTGTCGCCCATGAAAGAAGCCACAAAAGGGTCTACCGGGTTTTGATACAGGGTCTGCGGGCTGCCTTGCTGGGCGATGCGTCCATGGTTCATCACACAGATGCGGTCACTGACCGCCATTGCCTCGGCCTGATCGTGGGTCACATACACCACGGTCAAGCCCAGGCGCTGTTGCAATCGGCGAATTTCCAGCCGCATTTCACGACGCAATTTGGCGTCCAAATTGGACAAGGGCTCGTCAAACAACAAAACCTCGGGCTCCATGACCAGGGACCTCGCCAGGGCCACACGCTGCTGCTGCCCCCCCGAGAGTTCGCTGGTCGATCGTGCGTCCAAACCATGCAAGCCCACCAGACGCAACATCTCTAATGCACGTTCGCGCGCCCTGGGCGCCGACTGCACCGACAAACCATAGGCCACATTGTCCAGCACGCTCAAGTGTGGAAAAAGGGCGTAACTCTGAAACATCATGCCCACCTGGCGGTCAGCGGCACCCAGCCGGGTCACGTCATGACCACCCAGCCAGATGTCACCGCGCGTCGGCCACTCAAGGCCAGCCATCAAGCGCAAGGTGGTGGTTTTGCCGCAACCCGAGGGACCCAACAAGGTGACCAATTCACCACGCTCGATTTCAAGATCGAGGTCATCGACCACCCAAGGCCCTGCTGCCACATAGCGTTTGTACACCGAACGAAATTCAAGTTGCCCCATGACCGATCTCCTGCGCTGTGCGCCGTCCGATTTGGCGCTCTCCCACCGCCCACTGCAATGCCCCGGCGGATAGCAACATGACCCCCATCAGCACGCTGCAATAAGCCAATGCCACCCCGTAATCACCATTGCCAACACGACCCATGATGTAGGTGGTGGCCAGATCGTATTCGGCTGTCACCAAAAAGATGACCGCCGAAACGGTGGTGATGGCTCGCACCAAGCTATATAGCAAGGCGGCCAACAAAGCGGGGCGCAACAGGGGCAAGAGTACTCGCAACCAGGTTTGTGGGGTGCTGGCGCGCAGCAATGCCGATGCTTCTTCCAAAGAGCGGTCGATCTGGGCCAAAGAAGCCGTGCCGGCTCGCAGGCCTAGGGGTAGGTTGCGGAACAAAAAGCTCAGGACGATGATGGTGGCAGACCCGGTCAATTCGAGGGGTGGCACATTGAAGGCGACCACATAGCTGACTCCCAATACGGTACCTGGAATGGCAAACGACATGAGGGCGAAGAATTCCAGCGCCCGGCGCCCCAAAAATTGGTGCCGGTGCAAGACCCAAGCCATGAGCAAGCCCAGAAAAGCCGCCAAGGGGGCTGATATCGTCGCCAGCTTCAAGGTCGTCCACAGCGAATGCCAGGCGGTCCCCACCCATGCCAATCCATATTCGGTCCAGGCCAGACCGAAGGCCGTCGCCATGTGTTGCCAGGTCAGGCTGTAATCGCGGCCCCAGGTTTTGACGAAACCACCTGCAAAGGCCAGCACATAAATCAGCAGCGTCACCCCCATCAAGGGCAAGACCAAGGCCCACAGCACACGTCGCCATGATTTGGGTAAGGGATGAATCAGACCGGCGTCGCCTTTGCCACTGAGCGTGGCGTAAGTACGCTTGCCGATCCAGTGTTGCTGCAACATGAAAACACCCAAGGCGAAAAGCGTCAGCAGCCAGGCCAGGCCGGCAGCCCGTCCGGGGTCAAATTGCGCCCCCACGATGGCAAAAAAGATTTCGGTCGACAGGACCGGAAAAGAGCCGCCGACCACGATGGGGTTGCCAAAGTCGGCCACACTTTCGATGAAGCCGATGAGGAAAGCATTGGCGAGCCCTGTGCGCATTAGGGGCCAGGTGATGGTACGCAACACCTGCGAGGGCCGTGCGCCCAGGGTCAGTGCGGCTTCCTCCAGGCTGGGGGAGATGCCTTGTACCACTCCGCGCAATAACAAAAAAGCGATGGGCGTGAAGGCAAACACCTGGGCCATCCAAAGACCCAATGCGCCGTAGAACCATCGGCTCGGTGGCAGGCCCAAGGCCCATTCAAGGGCCTGATTGGTCAGGCCCGCACGACCAAAGAGCAGGATCAACCCCAAACCGATCACGAAAGGCGGTGTGACGATGGGCAATAAAGCCAGCCAATTCAGACCCTTTTGAAGCCAGCCACCTGGCTTATGCCCCCCACGCTCGGCCAGAAGTGCCAAAGCCAAACCCAGGACAGTGGTGCTGATACCAACCGCAATGCCCATGAACAAGGTGTTCCAGGCGGCCCCGCAATGCACAGTGTCGCTCAGGCAACCCAAGCCCCAGTGTCGGTCATCGAACAATCGGTTGAGACCTGCATCCCAAGACCACTGCCCCGCATCGTCGATCCAGGCCGCACGCAGAGCCAAGGCAACCGGGTAAGCGACGAAGGTCAGCAACAGGACTGTCATGACCACCACGCTGGCTGCCAGCCACGGGTCGCCCCGAAAAGCCCCAACGCGAGCCAGCGCCAATGACAGCGCCCAGGCCAAGGCGGTCGCCACCAACAGCATGCCCAGCCCCCAAGGCTGGGCCCCCAGGTCGCGCCACCCACCCGTTTGCCAAAGATGCCATGCGGTGGGCGCAGTTGGATCAATCCAGACAGCCCCCAGAACGTGATGCCAGGGAAGTTCGGGCAAGGCGACCCAGGGCAAGGCGGTGATGCCAACGCACCCCAGCAACAGGGCCAGCCAGCCAGAACGCAGTCTCATCGGGGCAGGCTGTTGACTTGTTTTTCCCAGCGGGCGATCAGCCGCTTGCGCTCGGCGGTGGAGCCATATTTGGCGTAATCGTATGAGATGAATCTGATTTTGCGGAAGTCAGGCACATTCGGGTCCAGCCTCGCCGCAGGGTTGCTGGGCAATTGAAATTGCTTGCTCGCCGGGGCCAGTTCTTGTGCTGATGGGGTCAGGGCCCAGTCGTAAAACTGTTTGGCCGCCTCCAAATGACGCGCCCCTTTGATGAGGCTCATCGAGCCGATTTCGGCGCCAGTGCCATCGCTGGGGGTGAGGGTTTCGACTGGGAATCCGTTGAGTTTCTCACCCGGGCCGTCGTGGACAAAGCTGATCGAAATCGCCGCTTCGCCGCGCGCCACAGCTTTGATCGGTGCCACGCCACTGCGGGTGTATTGACTGATGTTGGGGTGCAAGGCCTTGAGGTAGTCAAAAGCGGCATCCTCGCCCATGAGCTGCACCAGGGTGGCAATCATGGTGTAGGCGGTTCCACTTGATGCTGGATTGGCAACCTGGATCTCTCCTTTGTAAATGGGTCGGGTGAGATCGGCCCAGGTTTTGGGGATGGGCAATTGGCGTTTGGCCAGCACTTCGGGGTTGTAGCCAAAGCCCAAAGGACCCGAATAGATACCGACGGTCTTGTAGCCCGATTGCTGGGCTTGTTGCCGTGCCCAGGGGTGCAATTTGGGCAACCAAGATGACTGATAAGGCAAGGTCAGGTCGAGTTCGGCCGCCTGCAAATGCGGGTCCCCGGTACCACCAAACCAGACGTCGGTTTTGGGGTTATCGCGCTCGGCAATCAATTGCGCCAAAGCCTCGCCTGAGCCTTTGAGGGTCATATTAAATTTCACACCCGTGGTGCGCGCATAAACCACCGAGATCAGATGACACCAATCGGCCTGAACAGAACAAATGACGTTCAGACTGCGACTTTGAGCCGATACAGCCCCGCTGCCCACAGCAAGAGCGACCAGCAAGGCCCAATACAGGGGTCGCTTCATTAGGGTCTCCTATTTAGCTTGAATGTGTGCGCCAATTGTGCCAAGAAAACCAGCAGAAATAATGATCGCCCCGGGACCTGCAACTCTGACCCAGGGTCGGTTAACAAATAGGTGTTTTCCCGAAACCGGGTGCGAATTCAATATTGATAGGTTGCTAATTTAGAGCCACGAACGCAAAATAAAAAAATCATCCAGAGGAGAAAAGCATGAAACAAATTCAGTTGGGCATCATCGGTGTGGGTTGGTGTGGCGGCATTCGGGCCGAGACCGCGGCCAAGAATCCGCTGGTGAGCTCGCTGCATCTGGCCGAGACCCATCCCGAGCGGCTGCAACAACTCAAGCAAACGGTCAAAGCCGACACTTATACCGACGATTACAAAAAACTGATCGACAACCCCAGCATAGACGCGATTGTGATTTCGGCCACGCCAGAGAGCACCCACTACCCGATGGCGCGCGATGCCCTGAAAGCTGGCAAGCATGTGTTTCTGGAAAAACCCATCGCCATCGAACTGGCCGAGGCCGACGAGTTAATCGCTTTGTCGCGGCAAAAGAATCTGAAGTTCACCATCGGTTACTCGCAACGCTTTAATCCGAAATATGCGTATGTGAAAAAAGCCTTGAACGATGGCGTCATTGGCCGGGCCGTCAGTGTGCTGGTGAGCCGCCACATCACCCGCAGCCTGGGCAAGAAAATCTCGGGTCGCATCAAACTCTCGCCTGCCGCGATGGAGTCGACCCATGATCTGGATTTTGTCCTGTGGTGTTTGCACCCGGCCAAACCGGTCAAGGTGTATTCACAGGTCAACTACGGGGCCATGCGCGATAGCACCGGGGCCGATATCCCCGACACCCAGTGGATCACGGTCACGATGGATAACGGCCTGAGTTTTGTCGTCGGTGGCGGCTGGAGTTTGCCCCCTGGCTACCCGAATTTCTCGTCCACCTGGATTGAATTCGTCGGCACCGATGGCGCCTTGCTGGTGGACGACTCGCACAAAGATGTGATTCTCAACACCATGAACAAGGGCATGCAGTTACCGATGTCGACCATGCCGGGCGAACCGGTAGACCATGTGTTTGCTGGCCCGATGGCCCAAGAAACCATCCACTTCATCGAAGCCGTCGCCATGGACCGCGAGGTGCTGGTCACCCCCGAGTCGGCGCGCATGGTGATGGAAGTCTATATGGCCGCCGACCTATCGGCCGAGACGGGCATGCCGGTCACCCTGCCCATGGCGGCTCAGCCGCGCCTGCAACGGGTGGGGGAGCGTTGAGATGAGGGATAGGGAAGCGAAAAAAATTGGTTTGGCGATTGTGGGAGCGGGCCGGGTTGGCCTGTTCCGGGGCGAGGTGGCGATGCGACACCCCCAAGTGGGCTGGATCGGCATCGCCGAAAAAAACCCTGAACGCGCCAAGCTGGTGGGAGATAAGCTCAAAGCCGACTTCATCACCGACGATTACCGCACCCTGCTCAACCGACCCGAAGTCAACGCAGTCATCATCAGCACCGACGAGCATTTGCACGTAGACCCGATCTTGCATGCGGTCCAGCGTGGCCAGTCGCTGATGATCGAAAAACCCTTGGCCACCGACTTGGCCGATTCGGCGCGGGTCTTGCAAGCCATCGAAAAAGCCGGTGTGGACGCCGTGATCGGTTACACCCAACGCTTTCGCCGCCGCTGGCTGGCTGCCAAAGAAAAGGTGCGATCGGGTTCCTTGGGCGATGTGACCCTGGTGACTTCGCGCGCTTTCATGAACCGCTTGGTCGCCATAGACAATTACAAACGCACCGACCACCCGCACAAAATTTCACCCATGGTGATCAGCGGCACCCATGCTCTGGACATCGTCATGTGGATGATGGAGGCCAAAACACCGGTCGAGGTGTATGCCCGCGCGATTGACA
>CAYMJT010000009.1:0-39816 GCA_964390775.1 uncultured Bordetella sp. | reverse complement strand
CAGGTGGAAAACGGCGCCCAGATCATCGACATCAATATGGACGAGGCCATGCTCGACAGCCAGGCCGCCATGGTGCGCTTTTTAAACTTGATCGCCAGCGAGCCCGATATCGCCCGTGTCCCCATCATGATCGACTCGAGCAAATGGTCGGTCATTGAGGCGGGCTTGCGTTGCATCCAGGGCAAGGGCATCGTCAACTCGATCAGCATGAAAGAGGGCCTAGACGAGTTCAAGCGCCAAGCCCGACTGATACGCCGCTATGGCGCGGCCACCGTGGTGATGGCCTTTGACGAGCAGGGCCAGGCCGACACGTATCAGCGCAAAATCGACATTTGCAAGCGCGCCTATCGGGTGTTGGTTGACGAAGTCGGCTTTCCGCCCGAGGACATTATTTTCGACCCCAATATCTTCGCCATCGCCACAGGCATTGAAGAGCACAACAATTACGCTGTCGACTTCATCGAGGCCACCCGCTGGATCAAACAAAACCTGCCAGGGGCCAAGGTCTCAGGCGGGGTCAGCAATGTGTCGTTCAGTTTTCGGGGCAACGACCCAGTGCGCGAAGCCATCCATACCGTGTTTCTGTATCACGCCATACGCGCTGGCATGGACATGGGGATTGTCAATGCGGGCATGATCGGGGTTTACGACGAACTCGAACCCGATCTGTGCGAACGGGTCGAAGATGTGGTCCTGAACCGTCGCCCCGATGCCGCTGAACGCCTGATCGAAATCGCCGAGAACGCCAAGGGCGCGGCTCGTGACGAGAGCAGCAAGCTGGCCTGGCGCGGCACACTCGAGTCACCTGTGCCCGTGGCGCAGCGCCTGGCGCATGCCCTGATCCACGGCATCACCGACTTCATTGAGGTTGACACCGAAGAGGCCTACCAGGCCGCCATGGCTGGGGGCGGGCGACCCTTGAATGTGATCGAGGGGCCATTGATGGACGGCATGAACATCGTCGGCGACCTGTTTGGTCAGGGAAAAATGTTTTTGCCGCAGGTGGTCAAAAGCGCCCGCGTCATGAAGCAAGCAGTGGCCCACCTGATTCCCTACATCGAGGAAGAAAAGCGCCAGCAAGAAGCGGCCGGCGAATCGGTGCGCAGCAAGGGCAAGATCGTGATCGCCACGGTCAAAGGCGATGTCCACGACATCGGCAAGAACATCGTGGCCGTGGTCTTGCAGTGCAACAACTTTGAAGTCGTCAACATGGGCGTCATGGTGCCCTGCCACGAAATACTCGCCCGCGCCAAGGTCGAGGGTGCTGACATGGTCGGGCTCTCGGGTCTGATCACCCCCAGCCTGGAAGAGATGCAGGTGGTGGCCGCTGAGATGCAAAAAGACGACCATTTCCGATTGCGCAAAATTCCTTTGTTGATCGGAGGGGCGACCACCAGCCGAGTGCATACCGCCGTCAAAATATCGCCCCATTACGAAGGGCCCGTGGTCTACGTGCCCGACGCTTCGCGCAGCGTGGGCGTGGCGCAAAACCTGCTGTCCGATCAGGCGGCGCAGTACATTGCCGACTTGCAAGCCGACTACGAACAGACACGCCAACAGCATGCCCATAAAAAGGCCCCACCGCTGATTTCTTTGTCTCAGGCCCGAGAGCGCGCCACCGACATCGACTGGAGCACGTATCGGGTGACCGAGCCCAAGTTCACAGGGCGGCGCTTGTTCAAGAACTTTGATCTGGCCGAGCTAGAGCCCTTTATAGACTGGGGCCCTTTCTTCCAAACTTGGGATCTGGCCGGGCCTTACCCGGCCATCTTGAAAGACCCCGTGGTAGGCGAAGAAGCGGTGCGGGTCCTGAGTGACGGCAAGCGCATGTTGCGCCGCCTCATGGAGGGCCGCTGGTTGACGGCCCACGCCATCGTTGGCCTTTATCCGGCCAACTCTCGCGGCGACGATATTGTGCTGTGGCGCGATGCCGCGCGTACCGAGCCGGCCTTGGTCTGGCACGGGTTGCGTCAGCAAAACACCAAGGCACCGGGACGCCCTAACCGTTGCCTGTCCGACTTTGTCGGACCTCAAGGGGTCAGCGACCATGTGGGCGTGTTTGCCGTCACGGCCGGTCTGGGGGTCGACGCCAAAGAGCAGTACTTCCTCAAGGACCATGACGATTACAGCGCCATCATGCTCAAGGCCCTGGCCGACCGCTTGGCCGAAGCCATGGCCGAGTGCTTCCACCAACGGGTGCGCAAAGACCTTTGGGGCTATGCCCCCGACGAGACCCTGAGCAACGACGACTTGATCGCCGAGCGCTATCGGGGCATCCGCCCAGCGCCAGGTTATCCAGCCTGCCCCGACCACCGCGTCAAGCGCGCCCTGTTTGACCTTCTCGGCTGTGCCGATATCGGCATGTCGCTGACCGAAAGCATGGCCATGTCACCGGCGGCCAGCGTATGCGGTTTTTATATCGCCCACCCGCAAGCCAAGTACTTCAATGTCGGCAAGATCGGTCTCGATCAATTGCAAGACCTGGCCGAACGCGAGGGCGTGGCCGAGGGCGAGTTGCGCCGCTGGTTGGCGCCCCAACTCTAAGCAGTGTACGACCCTCAGTGGCGCGCGCGCACGCCCTGCCCGTGCATGGCACGCGACTGTGCCGCCCACAGCGCCGCAATGCCGACCAGACAGGTGGCCCACAAAATCCACAACCCCATGGCGTAACCCCCCTCGGGCGACCACCAAAGGCCCAATAAAAATGGTGCGCTGGCTCGCGCCAGCGCCAGTGGCAAACCCAGCGCCCCATTCAGGCTGGCGGTGTGGGCCTGACTGACGTACTGGGCAATCGCCGTGCCCTTGACAATGGTCAGCAAGCCGTTGCCGACCCCATAGAGCAACACAAAACACAAAGCCGCCCAGACCTGGCCATGGCCCAACATCAAAAACAGCAATCCCAGCGGGATCAGGCACGGCATCCAGCGATTGGTCCAGTGCGGGTTGAGTTTTTTCTCCAGCATATACAAGCTCATGCGCCCCACCACCTGCATGGCACCAATACACGCTGGGGCCATGATGACCCAGCGCTCGCTCAGTCCACTCTCACGCAGCAGCGCGATCATGTGCGCCGGCAGTGCAGCGGTCACACTCAGCAACAAGACCACAAAAAGACCGATCAACCAAAACGTCGGTTCTCGCAAGTGACGGCTCAATCCTTCGTCAGCGACGGGCGTCGCTGGATCGGTTTGCAGCAAACTTGGCTGGGGCGCTCCGCGCAAAAGGTAAGCATGCAATGGCGCGCAAATCAGTAAATGCAATCCCGCCAGTACGACCAGGGCGTCGCGCCAATCGAGCCACTCGATCAGCGCGGCCATCAGCGGGATGAACACCGTGCTGGCCAAGCCACCCAAAAAGGTCAGGCTGATGATGGCGCGTCGAAAATCATTTGGAAAGCGCCGCGTCAGTATGGCAAAGGCGGGGGGGTACAAGGTTGCGGACGCGCCCATGCCCAGCAACAACCACGCCCCCCAGAATTGCCACAGGTTTTGCACCTGCGATAAGGCCACCATGGCCATGGCGCACCACAGCGAGCCCAGCGTCATGACCGCGCGCTCGTGTCCTCGATCAATCCAGCGTCCCACGGGGTAGGCCAATAAACCCTCGGCCAGCAAGGCCAAGCTAAAGCCCAAGGACGATTCGGCGCGTCCCAGTCCCAGGGCCTGCTCGGTCGGCTCAAGGAAGACCGAGAAACCGTAGAACACACTGCCCCAAGAAATCAACTGGGCGAACGACAACCAAAAGACAAAGGGGCCGTCCGCAACGGTGGCGCGAGCTTGCATGATTCAATTATGCGGCCTGAATGACCGACCTGTGCCGGGGCGCCGATTCTTGAAAATCCAAGGGTGGCCCTTCATGTGCAAGATTCACGAGGGCACACCGAGGGCAGCGCCACGATGTCGGTATTGCAAGGCTTCGGCCAATTGGGGCAAGTCCACCTGATTGGCACCGTCCAGGTCAGCGATTGTCATGGCGACCCGCCAACTGCGGTGGATGGCGCGCGCCGACAGCCCCAGACGCTGGGCCGAGGTCTGCAAGGCCTCGCGGGCCGATTCGGTCCATGGCAGCGTGTGCATGTGCGCCACGCTCAATCGGGCATTGCAGCAGCCTTGTCTTTGCAAGGCACGCTGGCGCGCCCGAACGCATCGCTCACGCACTAGTGCCGTTGACTCTTCGGGTGACAGTTGCAAGACCTCTTGCGCTGCCAACAGAGGGACCTCAATGTGCAAATCGATGCGGTCCAGAAAAGGTCCACTCAGCCGCGACTGATAGCGACTGACCTGGTCAGGGGTGCAGCGACATTGACGATGCGGCGCACCCAATTGACCGCATGGGCAGGGGTTCATGGCCGCAATCAACTGAAAGTCGGCGTCGTACTCCATTTGGCGTGCCGCCCTCGACACGGTGATGCATTGATTTTCCAGAGGCTCGCGCAGAGCCTCCAGGGCCTGGCGTCTGAATTCGGGCAACTCGTCCAGAAACAGCACGCCCTGATGCGCCAGGCTGGCCTCGCCCGGGCGGGGCGGTGAGCCACCGCCGATCATGGCCGCCATCGTGGCGCTGTGGTGCGGCGCCCGAAACGGGCGCTGACCCCAGCGGGCCAGTGCGTCTTGCCCGGCCAGGCTTTGCACGGCGGCGGCCGACAAGGCCTCTTGTGGGCTGGGCGTGGGCAGTAAACCCACCAAGCGTTGCGCCAGCATCGACTTGCCCGACCCAGGGGGTCCGACCATGAGCAGGTTGTGACCCCCAGCGGCCGCCAGGCACAGGGCGCGTTTGGCGGCGCCATGGCCACGTACCTCGGCCAGGTCGGGCCCGGTTTGAGTCACGGGAGGAGGACCGCCTGAAGCCAAAGCGGCCCAACCCGAACATGGCTCGCCCCGGAAGTGGCCCACGATGTCACACAGGTGTTCGGCCTGCCACACCCGCACCCCTGGCACCAGGCGCGCTTCCTGGGCGCTGGCTTTGGGCAGCACCCAGCCCTCGGTCCACGAGCGGCTGGCGCAGGCCAACACCATGGGCAAGGTGGCACGAACCGCGCGCAGATCGCCATTCAAAGCCAGTTCGCCGGCGAAGATATGGTCTTGCAAGGCGCTGGCTTGCAGATGTCCCCCAGCCACCAGCAGGGCCAAGGCGATGGGCAGATCAAAGCGACCCGAGTCTTTGGGCAAATCGGCCGGGGCCAGATTGATGGTCACCCGTCTATCGTGTGGGAAGGGCAGGCCACAGCTGAGCAAGGCGCACCGCACCCGCTCGCGCGCCTCGCGAACCTCGGTATCGGCCAGCCCCACCAGTTGCAGTGCGGGCAAGCCGGCCCCCACATGGATCTCGACATCGACCCGTACTGGACGGGCTCCGATCATGGTGCAACTACTGATGCGGGCATGACTCATATCCGACTCACAATCTTGGTGCGTTCTCTGTTGTTTTTGGGACGCGATCCCCGATTTGCACCAAAGGGGTGCGGGCCGCGCACTGTCTAACGGCATTAACGCATGAAAACCAGGAAGTTAATAGGTAAATAAGACTTAAAAGGATTGGCACGAACACTGCTAACACCTTGAGGTCGTTTTCAACTTTTCAAAGGAAGTCCCATGAAAAAATCCCTTTTTGTTAAAAGTGCTCTGACACTCGCTGGTCTGGCCTGTGTCGCCACCAGCGCCGTGGCCCAAGCCCCGGCCCCCGAGTCGACCCTGGCTTACAACGCGGGTGTGGTCAGCGAATATCGCTATCGCGGTATTGCTCAGTCGCGTTTCAAACCCGCTGTTCAGGGCGGTGTCGATTACACCGACAAGAGCGGTTTCTATGTCGGCGCTTGGGCCAGTCAGATCAAATGGATTTCGGACAACAGTGAAGCGCGCGCCGGCGGGATCAAGGTCAAGGGTGACATCGAGCTCGACCTCTACGGTGGCTACAAGTTCTCTTTGGGCGAAGTGGCCATGGACGTGGGTTTTCTGCGATACGAGTATGTCAACAACGACCTGGCACGCACAGGCGCCTATAAAAATCCCAACACCAATGAAGTTTATGTGGCCGGAACCTTGGGCGTATTCACTGCCAAGTACTCGTATGCATTGACTGATCTTTTCGGTCAATACGACTTTGCCAAAAAGCGCAGCTCCAAGGGCAGCGACTACATCGATCTGAACGCCACCTTTGATTTGGGCAATGGATTTACCCTGGTCCCTCAAGTCGGCCGTCAAACGGTCAAGAACATTGCAAACGCCTCCTACACCCACACGTCCCTGAGCCTGAACAAGGACATGGGCAATGGTTTGGTGTTGACCGCCACCCTGCATGAATCCGACGCCAAGACCAGCGGCGGCTACTTCGTCGGTGACTCTGGTGGCTCACAAGCTGGCAAGAACACCGGCAAGAGCACCGTGGTGGTGGGTGCGAAGTACACCTTCTAAACGGCCCGTCTCCTCATAAGGAATCATCATGAAAATGATCACCGCCATCATCAAGCCCTTCAAACTCGACGAGGTGCGTGAGGCTCTGTCCGCCATCGGCGTGCAAGGCATCACTGTCACCGAAGTCAAGGGCTTTGGCCGTCAAAAAGGCCACACCGAGCTCTATCGCGGCGCCGAGTACGTCGTCGATTTCCTGCCCAAGGTCAAGATCGAAGCCGCGGTCGACGATGCCATCGTCGAACGCTGTATCGAATCGATCGAGGGTGCCGCCCGCACCGGAAAAATCGGCGACGGCAAGATCTTCGTTTACGACTTGTCTCAAGTCGTGCGCATCCGTACCGGTGAAACCGGCAAGGAAGCCCTCTGATCCCCTACGGAGCCATCATCATGAAAAACTTTCTGTCCTCTCTCTTCCTCGGCTTGGCGCTGATGCTGGGCGGCGGCATGGCCATGGCGCAAACCGCCCCAGCCAGCCCCGCACCGGTGGCTGCTGCGGCCGACGCCAAAGCCCCTGCGGCCGCCCCTGCGGCGGCTGAATCGGCCGCCCCGGCGGCTGCCCCTGTGCCCAACAAGGGTGACACCGCCTGGATGACTGTGGCCACGTTGCTGGTCATTCTCATGACGCTGCCTGGCCTGGCCCTGTTCTACGGTGGTTTGGTGCGCAGCAAAAACATGCTCTCGGTCTTGATGCAGGTGTTTGGGGTCTCAGCGCTCATCTATGTGCTGTGGGTCATATATGGCTATACCTTGGCCTTTTCGGGCGGCTCGCCGTTCTTTGGCTCGTTTGACAAATCCTTCCTCAAGGGCGTGACCGTCGACACCATCGCGGCCACCTTCAGCAAAGGCGTGGTCATTCCCGAGTTGACCTTTGTCGGGTTCCAGGCCACTTTCGCCGCCATTACCTGTGCTTTGATCGTGGGTGCGTTTGCTGAGCGCATCAAGTTCTCGGCTGTATTGCTGTTTTGCGCCCTGTGGTTCACTTTCAGCTATCTGCCGATTGCCCATATGGTCTGGTACTGGGATGGCCCTGACGCGATCACCGATGCCGCCACGCTTGAAACCGTCACCGCTGCAGCCGGTTGGTTGTGGGCCAAAGGTGCCTTGGATTTTGCTGGTGGTACCGTGGTTCACATCAACGCCGCCGTAGCCGGTTTGGTGGGTGCTTACATGATCGGCAAGCGCACCGGGTATGGCCGTGAGGCCATGGCCCCGCACAGCCTGGCCCTGACCATGGTCGGTGCCTCCTTGCTGTGGGTGGGTTGGTTTGGCTTTAACGCCGGCTCCAACCTGGAGGCCAACGGCGTCACCGCTCTGGCTTTCCTCAACACCCTGGTTGCAACCGCTGCCGCCACGCTGAGCTGGGCCGCTGGCGAAGCGCTGGGCAAAGGCAAGGCTTCGATGCTGGGTGCTGCTTCAGGTGCCGTCGCTGGCTTGGTGGCCATCACCCCCGCTTGTGGATTTGTCGGCCCCATGGGCGCCATCATCATCGGTTTGATTGCTGGCCTTTTGTGTCTGTGGGGTGTCACCAGCCTCAAGCGCATGCTTGGCGCTGACGACTCGCTCGACGTGTTCGGCGTCCATGGCGTCGGTGGCATTGTGGGCGCCTTGCTCACCGGCGTGTTCGCTGCCCCATCGCTTGGCGGCACTGGTATTTTTGATTATGTGGCCAATGCGGCCAGCCCCGAGTACTCCATCGCTGGTCAAGTCTGGATTCAGCTCCAGGCCGTGATCACCACCTTGATCTGGTCGGGCGTGGTGTCGGTGGTGGCGTACAAGCTGGTCGATATGGTTCTGGGTCTGCGCGTGACCGAAGAAGAGGAGCGCGAAGGCTTGGACATCAGCTCGCACGGCGAATCAGCCTACAACCGCTGATCTGTATTTTTGAAGTTTCTTCCTAGGTTTAACCCCGCCCAAGTGGCGGGGTTTTTTTTGCCAGTCCTTATTCGGCGCGAGCCTGGACTTTGAGTAGCCGCGCCAGGTATCGCCCCGTGTGGCTGTGGGGATGGAGGGCAATGTCTTCGGGGGTTCCAACCGCAATCACTTGGCCCCCACCGGCGCCGCCCTCGGGGCCCATGTCGATCACCCAGTCGGCGGTTTTGATGACATCGAGGTTGTGCTCGATCACCACCACGGTGTTGCCGGCGTCAACCAACTGGTGCAAAACCTTCAGCAATAAATCAATGTCGGCAAAATGCAGGCCGGTGGTGGGCTCGTCCAAGATATACAGGGTGCGACCTGTATCGCGTTTGGACAATTCCAGCGCCAGCTTGACGCGTTGTGCCTCACCGCCCGACAGAGTCGTCGCCGATTGACCGAGCCGGATGTAACTCAGACCCACGTCCATCAGCGTTTGCAATTTACGGGCGATATGGGGAACGGCAGCAAACAGCTCCAGCGCTGACTCGACGGTGAGTGACAGGATCTGGTCGATGTTGTGTCCTTTGTATTGAACATCCAGCGTTTCTTGGTTGTAGCGTTTGCCGTGGCAAACATCGCACGAAACATAGACATCGGGCAAGAAATGCATCTCGACCTTGACCACGCCATCACCTTGACAAGCTTCGCAGCGACCGCCGGCCACGTTGAAAGAAAACCGGCCCGGACCATAGCCGCGTTCGCGCGCCATGGGCACTTCGGCCAAGAGCTCACGGATGGGCGTGAACAGACCGGTGTAGGTGGCCGGGTTGCTGCGCGGTGTGCGGCCTATGGGGGCCTGGTCGACATTGATCACTTTGTCGATCCACTCCAGGCCCAACAATTCTTCGTGCGCGGCTGGCTCTTCGTGCGCGCGATGAATCTGGCGCGCTGCTGCTGCATATAAGGTGTCGTTGACCAGTGTCGATTTGCCCGAACCCGATACCCCAGTCACGCAGGTCATCAAGCCGACCGGAAAATCGGCATGTACGTCACGCAGGTTGTGGCCGCGCGCGCCGATCACGCGCAGCGATTGCAACGATTCAGGAGCGGAGGGCAGACTTTTACCAAAGGCATCGAACAACTCGGGCGCTGCTCCTGTGCGGCGCAGCCAGGCGCGGCGCCGCCGTGGCACGGCGATGCTCAACTCGGCGCTCAAGTAGCGACCGGTGAGCGAGTGGGGGTTTTGCGCCAACTCTTCGGGAGTGCCTTGGGCCATGACCCGTCCCCCTTGGACCCCTGCCCCTGGACCCATGTCCACGCAATGATCGGCGGCACGAATCATGTCCTCGTCGTGTTCCACCACCAGCACCGTGTTGCCCAGATCGCGCAGGTGTCGCAAGGTCTCGATCAAGCGATCGTTGTCGCGCTGGTGCAGGCCGATGCTGGGCTCATCGAGCACATACATCACACCCGTCAAGCCCGAGCCGATTTGCGAAGCCAACCTGATGCGCTGTGCCTCCCCGCCCGAAAGTGTGTCCGCGCTGCGTGCCAAGCTCAGGTAACCGAGTCCGACATCGTTGAGAAACTTCAGCCGGTTGGAGATCTCGCGCACCACCTTATCGGCGATCTCGGCCTTGGCCCCCTTGAGTTGCAGTTGTTCAAAAAAAGTCTGGCACTCGGCCAAGGTCCAATGACTGACCGCGTGAATGCCCGGGGCTTGTGGGCCCTCGCCCAGCAACACATGGCGGGCTTCGGCGCGCAGACGGCTGCCGTGGCATTGTGCGCAAGGTTGCGTCGAGCGGTAGCGTGACAACTCTTCGCGCACCAGGGCCGAATCGGTTTCGCGGTGCCGACGCGCCATATTCGGCAACACGCCCTCAAAAGGGTGCCGGCTACTGCGCTTGGTTCCAGCCTGGCCGCCACTGCCCATGCTGTAGCTGAACTTGATCACCTCATCGCCCGAGCCGAACAGCACGACCTGGCGGATGTTTTTGGGTAAGTCTTCAAACGGGGTTTCGATGTCAAAGCGGTAATGCCGCGCCAACGATTCGATCATCCCGTGGTAATACGGGTTGCGCCGATCCCAACCCTTGATGGCACCACTGGCCAGGCTCAGGCTGGGGAAAGACACCACCCGCTCGGGATCAAAAAATTCTTGCACGCCCAAGCCGTCGCAGCTGGGGCAAGCACCTTGAGGTGAGTTGAACGAAAACAGGCGGGGCTCCAACTCGCTGATGGCGTGGTTGCAAACCGGGCAAGCAAAGCGCGCATTGAACAAGTGTTCGGTGCCGCTGTCCGACTCGACCACGATGGCCCGCCCTTCGGCCAAGCCGAGGGCGTTTTCCAGGCTTTCGGCCAGGCGTTGCTTGGCGTCGACACGCACCCGCAGGCGATCAACTACCACATCGAGGTCATGCTTTTCGTTTTTTTTCAGGGCGGGCAGTTCGTTCGACTCGTACCACTGCCCGTTCAGCCTGAATCGCACATAGCCCAGCGCTTGCAACTGACTCAGCAGTGCATCGAGTTCGCCTTTGCGCTCGCGCGCCACCGGCGCCAGAACCAGCACGCGGGTATCGGCCGGCAGCGACAGGGTGTGCTCCACCATTTGCGCCACGCTTTGTGCGCGCAGCGGCAAATGGTGGTCTGGGCAATGCGGCGTGCCCGCGCGGGCAAACAACAGGCGCAAATAATCGTGAATCTCGGTGACCGTACCCACTGTGGAGCGCGGGTTGTGGCTGGTCGCTTTTTGCTCGATGGCGATGGCGGGCGACAAGCCTTCGATCAGGTCCACATCGGGCTTGTCCATCAATTGCAAAAACTGGCGCGCGTAGCTCGACAAACTCTCGACATAGCGACGCTGTCCCTCGGCATACAAAGTGTCAAATGCCAGACTCGACTTGCCCGACCCCGATAAACCCGTGATGACCACCAACTGCTGCCGAGGCAGATCAAGGTCGATGTTCTTCAAGTTGTGGGTGCGTGCTCCGCGCACGCTCAGCAAACCCTGGCCGGGGGCGGCATGGCGCGCATGGGCCAGGTAAGTGCCGTCGTCAGGAGCGTTCAAGTTGGGGACTTTCGAGTTAAACAGACTATTATCCCCGAACTGCCCCAGAAACGCACGAACCCTAGAATACCGCCACGCCCCTGGGTCACCCTCGAATTGCCATGTCTTCCCCCCCCACCCCCGAGACCGACAGCCATCGCATGACGCCGTTGGAGCGCCGCGCCAGCGCTTCGCTGTCATCTATCTACGCCGTGCGCATGCTGGGCCTCTTTATGGTCATGCCAGTGTTTGCCTTGGAGGCGCGCGGCTATGCGGGCGGTGACGACGCCTCGGCCGTCGGCTTTGCGCTGGGGCTCTACGGCCTGGTGCAGGCTGCCTTGCAATTGCCCATGGGTTGGGCGGCTGATCGTTGGGGCCGCAAGCGGGTCATCGTGCTGGGCTTGCTCTTGTTCGGTGTAGGCAGCTTGTGGGGCATGTGGGCGACCACGGTCGAGCAACTGGCCTGGGCCCGCGCCCTGCAAGGCGGGGGGGCCATTTCTGCAGCGGTGTCGGCCCTGCTGGCCGATTTGACGCGCGATGTCGTGCGTACCAAGGCCATGGCCCTGATCGGGGTCAGCATCGGCTTGATGTTTGCGGTGTCGCTGGTGCTGGGGCCGTTTCTCAACAGTGCCGGCGGTCTGCGCTTGATTTTCGCCGTCATGGCGGCTTTGGCCTTGGCGGGCATCTTGATCACCGTCTGGTGGACTCCGCCCGAGCCCCAGGTACACGCCACTCCAGAACCTGCTGCCCCAGGCGCCTTGCGGCAGTTGCTGCTCAGTGCCGAGCTGATGCGCCTGAATTGGGGCGTCTTTGTGCTCTATGCGGTGCAAATCGCCACCTGGGTCGGCCTGCCCTTTTTGTTGGTTCAATCGGGCTTGCCAGTGGCAGACCACGGTTGGCTGTATTTGCCCGTGGTGCTGATGTCTTTTGTGATCATGGGCGTTACCCTGTTTCCGCTCGAGCGCAAAGGCCATCTCAAGCCCCTGTTTCTGGCCTCCATCGCCTTGGTCATGGCGGTTCAACTGGTGTTTGCCCAACAGGCGTTGGGCGAGGTGAGCCTGACCGCCATGGGGCTGTTGCTGTTTTTATTTTTTTGCGGCTTTAATGTGCTCGAAGCCAGCCAGCCCAGTCAGGTTTCGCGACTGGCTCATCCCAGTGTTCGGGCCACGGTTTTAGGCGTCTACAACACGCTCCAGTCCTTGGGCATCTTTGCCGGGGGTGCCTTGGGGGGCTGGTTGTCCAAAACCATCGGGGTGGCGGGCTTGTTTGGACTGAATGCGGCCTTGCTGGCCCTGTGGTTGCTGGCGGCCTGGGGCATGCGCGTCGTCCCCGTGAATAAGTCACAAGCCACGACCCCGCAAGGTTCCTAAAAATCACCGCCCGCGAGGACCATTTGGGCCGCATAATTGACCCATTCTGCATCCAACTTCCAAGAGGCAATCCATGGCATCCGTCAACAAAGTCATCCTCATCGGCAACTGTGGCCGTGACCCCGAAGTGCGCTACCTGCCCTCGGGCCAGGCCGTGGCCAATGTCTCCATCGCCACCTCGAGCCGGCGCAAGGACAAAAATTCGGGCGAAATGGTCGAAGACACCCAGTGGCACCGCGTCACTTTTTACGATCGGCTGGCCGAAATCGCTGGCGAGTATGTCAAAAAAGGTCGCCCCTTGTACGTCGAGGGCCGGCTGAAATATGGCAAGTACACCGATCAGGCCGGTGTTGAGCGCAACACCGTTGACATCATTGCCACTGAAATGCAATTGCTCGGCGGCCGCGAAGGCGGCGGCATGTCCGATGCACCCGCAGGCGGCTCGGCGCCACGGGCCTCAGCCCCTGCATCGCGTCCGACTACTGGCAAGCCTGCCCCCGATGTGATCGATGACGATATTCCTTTTTAAGGAAGTTGCTTTTCTAAACTTTTTTGGCCTGCTCGAGTGTGGCGCGTGTTTGTTCTGCCACGCGGCGCGCAGCCTGCTCAAAATCGGCGCCGCTGCTGGCGTACAAAATAGCTCGCGATGAATTCACGATGATGTCAGCGTCAGCGCGCCAGCCGGCTTTGACGGTGGCCTGGGCATCGCCGCCTTGCGCCCCCACGCCGGGAATCAACAAGGGGACACGGGGTGCGATCTGGCGCACCCGCTCGATCTCGTTGGGATAGGTCGCTCCCACCACCAGGCCCAGTTGACCATTGAGGTTCCACGGCCCTTGGGCCAGCCTGGCCACGTGTTCGTACAGCAGGGGCGTGCCCTCCACCGAAGCCAGCCTTTGATTTTGCAGGTCGTCGCCCCCAGGGTTTGAAGTGCGGCACAACAAAAAAGCGCCCTTGCCCTGATATTTCAAATAGGGTTGCACCGAATCAAAGCCCATGAACGGCGACAGGGTCACCGCATCGGCCCCATACCGCTCAAAAGCTTCCAGTGCATATTGCTCAGCGGTCGAGCCGATATCGCCGCGTTTGGCATCCAGAATCACCGGCACTTGGGGTGCCACGCGCCGAATGTGTTCCATCAAACGCTCCAGCTGCGACTCGGCCCGGTGCGCCGCAAAATAGGCGATCTGGGGTTTAAAGGCGCTAACCAGATCGGCGGTGGCGTCCACGATGCGGGCGCAAAAATCATAAATCTTGTTGGCATTGCCGCGCCAATCGGCCGGAAAACGCGAGGGCTCTGGGTCCAGCCCCACGCACAGCATCGATTGATTGCGGCGCTGTGCGTCGCCAAGCATGTCTAGAAACGTCATGCCTCCATTTTAGGGCCCGGCACCAGCGAGCGGGCCCAACACAAATCAAACCAGGCCTTGGCTTTGTCGGCTGGATTGCGAAGCAAATAAGCAGGGTGGTAGGTGACGACCAAGGGGATCTCACCAAAGCGGTGGGTCTGACCGCGCAATTTGCCCAAAGGCACGCCGTGGACATCGGGCACGGTGTCAGCCAGCAAGGCCTGGGCGCCAAAGCGGCCCATGGCCAGCAACAGACGCGGGCGCAGCACCTCAATTTGGCGTCGCAAAAAGGGCAGACACTGCGCCACTTCGTCTGGCTGTGGGTTGCGATTGCCCGGCGGTCGGCACTTGAGCACATTGGTGATGTAGACCCGCGCCGACAAATCACCTGGGCCTTGCCGCGACCAGCCCAGAGCGGCCAGCATTTGGTCCAGCAATTGACCCGCCGCGCCGACAAAGGGCAAACCTTGCTGGTCCTCGTTTTCACCCGGTGCCTCGCCCACGATCATCAGGTCGATGCCAGTGGCCTCGGCGTTGGCAGGTGGCTCGGCCCCCATGCCAAACACCGTTTGACGACGGGTCTGGCACAGACCGCAGGCCTGGCAGGCTTTGACTGCACTTTGCAATTGTGGCCAGTCGGCCTGCTCCACATCGGCGCGCCCCCGCTGCGCCGCCGGCATGGCGGTCACAACAGGCACAGCAGGGGCAACAGGCACAACAGGTGCGGTGGGCACAGTCGCGGCGGGCACAGTCGCGGCGGGTGCCGATGTGGCGATGGGCAGTGCTGGCAAAAAATCAAGCCGCAAGCCCATGTGTGCCAACATGGCTCTTTGGCGAGTGTCCAGCTGCAGGCTCATGCCGGTATCTTAAATCGCATGACCACGGCATGTTCGCGTTGTCGCCCTATTCCTGGGTAATAGTGCTTGCGCTCACCCACATGACCAAAACCGTAGGCCACGTACAAACGTCGAGCCCGCGCATTGCTGGCGCGCACCTCTAACCAAAGGTGGCTGGCCGATTGCTGGTGCGACCAAGCGACCAAGGCATCCAGCATATGCCGAGCCCAGCCTTGACCCTGACGATCAGGGACAACGGTTAAATTAAGCAAGTGCGTCTCTTGCACGCCCGGCATGGCCACCACATAGCCCCACAAGGACTGGTCTTCCCCGACCAATACTTGGGCCCAATAACCCGAGCGCAGCGAGTCTTCAAAGTTGCCGCGACTCCAGGGGTGCGAATATGCGGTTTTTTCAATTTCGCATACTGCATCCATGTCTCCCAATGACATCTGGCGCAAGTAAGTGCTTGCACTGCTCATGCTTGGGCTTGGGCGGTACGCTCCGCTGTGGTTTGGGCGACTTTGTCCCTGACATACAGTGGCATGGCCAGTTCGGCTGGCACGGCCAGCCCATCGGCCCAAGCCTGCGGGGCCAAGCGCAGCAATGCGGCGGCGGTGGGCGCCGACTCCTGCGGGGTCAGGTTCGGGGTGTGCTTCAACATGGGCCAAAGCGCCGTCAGTCCCGTACCAGCCAAGATCACATCCTGAGCCTCGTCGAGCCAAGCCCCAGGCAATACCACCTCATCAGGGTTTAAAAGTGCATTCATCGCGCTGGCTTGCCAGCGCCCCGCGCTGAATTGCCAGGCCGCGCTGTAATACTGACCCATACGGGCATCGACAACCGCCAACACCCGAATTTGCGCTTGGCCCTGCCGCGCTTGCTCGGCGACCGCCCACAGGGTGTCGATGGGCAATACCGGGCGCCCTGCGCCAAAGGCCAAGCCCTGGGCCACGGCACAGGCAGTGCGCAAACCGGTGAACGAGCCCGGTCCGCGTCCCATGACGATGGCATCGAGTTGCTGCAAGCCCAAGCCAAGCCCGTTCAAGGTGGCCATGGCCAATGGAACGATGCGGGCGGACGACTGCGCCCCGCCCGCCTCTTGGTGCGTCAGGGTGTGTGGGCCATCGCAAGCACCCAGGTGCAAGCGTTCGGTGCTGGTGTCAAAAGCCAGTAGTTTCATCAGGGCCTTGATTATCGCAAGCCCGCCCATAATGGAGGTCGTCATGTTCAAGCGCATCTCACTCAAACTGTGCTTCGCCTTGTGGGCCGGCTGTTTACACACTGGCGTGGGGGCACAAGGCCTGCCGCCCGAGGTCGTGCGGGCCTTGCAGCAGGCGCAATTGCCGGCCACGGCCTTGCATGTCGTGGTGGCCCCCGCCCAGGGTGGGGTGCAACGCCTCAGCCATCAGGGCGACGCCATGGTCAACCCTGCCTCACTCATGAAGCTGGTGACGACCAGCGTGGCCTTAGAGACCCTGGGGCCGGGACATGTCTGGCGCACCGCGGTGGGGGCTGATGGCCCGATCGTGAACGGTCAGTTGCGGGGCAACCTCTATATCCAAGGCCAAGGCGACCCCAAATGGGTGGTGGAGCGGGTGTGGTTGCTGGCACGTCGCATCAAGTCCTTGGGTATCGAGCGCATCGAGGGCGACATCGTGTTGGACCGCAGTGCGTTTGAGCTGACCCCAACGGACCCAGGCCAGTTCGATGGTGAACCCCATCGTCCTTATAACGCCACACCAGACGCTTTGGTGGTCAACTTCAAATCACTGATGGTCCATTTTGTGCCCGACCCGAAACAGGGCTTGGCCCGAGTTCATGTCGAGCCACCCATGGCGGGGGTGCGCATTCCTGTCAGTGTCCCCCTGTTCAAGGGGGCGTGCAACGACTACCGCGCGGCACTGCAAGCCGAGTTGGGCGATCCGAACCAGCTGGTGTTCAAAGGCAGCTACCCCGCCGAGTGTGGTGAGCGCATCTGGCCGCTGGCTTATGCCGACCCGGCCAGCCATGCGGCGCGCGCCATCGAGGGGGTTTGGCGCAGCGTGGGCGGTCAACTGGGAGGCCGCGTGCGCGAGGGACGTGTAGCCCCCCAGCTGCCTACCCTGTTGGTTAGCGAATCCCCTCCCCTGGCCGAGTTGATCCGTGACATCAACAAGTTCAGCAACAACTTGATGGCTGAGCAATTGTTTTTGACACTTAGCCAGCAAGCTGATGGTGTGGGCCGCATGGAGGCTTCGCGTGCCATCGTGCAGCGTTGGTGGGACCGACATGTGGGCGTGCCGGGTTTGGTGATCGACAACGGTTCGGGCCTGAGCCGCACGGCCCGCGTGACGGCCCAAGGCTTGGCGGTGTTATTACAGCGCGCTTGGGCGGCGCCGTATATGCCCGAATGGATCGCCTCGTTGCCGATCAGCGGCCAGGACGGTACCCTGCGTCGATCCAAAGCGCAGGCCAGTGCCCACCTCAAGACCGGCAGTCTGCGCAATGTGTTGGCGGTGGCAGGTTATGTGGACGGCGCAGCAGGCCAGCGCTGGACGCTGGTGGCCATCATCGAACACCCGCAAGCCCAAGCGGGGCGTGCTGTGCTCGATGCCTTGGTGGACTGGACCGCCAAGCTCAATCACCAGCCCTGAAAACCGCGCATAAAGGTGTAGAACATACCGCCTATGGCCGCTTGTACCGGTGGGGCCAGATAAAAATCAGCCGCATAAACCACGCGCCCTGCGCTGCCCAGGTAGGCGGGTCGGGCGGCCCCTGTGACCGTGTCCGGATAAGTGGTGCCGTTGTAAACGGGGGCGATCCCAGAGGTTTCGGCAAAAAGACCGTTCCAGCTGCAATTGTCTCGGGCGAAATCGACGCTGAAGCGGCTGCCGCAAATCGACGCACTCAGGTTGAATCCGTAGACAAAGCTGCCCACCACTCCAGTGAATTGGGTGACGTTGACGTACTGAGAGTCGGAAGCGGTGTAGCCCGTGGTCAACAAAATGCGCGCTTGGCCAGGGCTGAAGGTCAGCGGTGCGCCCTGCGCGTCGGTGAAGGCCCGTAAGGCAATATTAAACAGCGTGGTCGCGGTTCTCAGCTCGACAGCAGAGCAACCATTGCAAAAGCTATTCAGATCTGGGCTGTTGCTGAAATCGTAAACAGGCACCACAAAGATGTTTCGATGGCCACGGGCCAACATGTCCAGCGCCAACTGCTGATAGCTGTGGGCCGCCGAGATGATGCGCAGGGCCTTGTCATTGCCTAAAGAGCTGGCTTGCGCCGAAGCGATCATTTTGTAGGGGTCCAGGCCCGGGCGCAATTGGGTGCTGGCGCAGTTCGAGGTGTTGGTGTTGCGAACCACGCACAAAATATCATTCGCGCCGCCGGCAATGATCAGCAAGTCGCCGTCCTGATAGGCGGGCAAACCATCGGCCTGCGATCGAATCGAAGAAACCGTGGCCCCTTTGCGGGCCATGCGACGGTTGACGGCATTGGCTTCGCCCGATGTCACATAGCTCGATTCGATGATCTGGTCGATGCTCAGGCCATACCAACGGGCCAGCATTACGACCCAGTTGTTGAAAAAGGGCAGGGTACTCGTTGGGGCGCTGTCGTAGTTGAGGCTAAAGCGGTCCAAGCGCTCGTCCGTGCCATGGCAAACGCCATTGACCACCGTGCAGCCGACATAACTGATCTCGTCACCCAGGACGACCAGGCGCTTGGGAAAGAATTCATTCACCTTGCTGCCAGCCCCGCCACAGCCAGCGATCCAGAGGGTCAAACCCAGACACAAGCCCAGCCAAAATCTTCGAATCAAAGGGGATTGCCCAAGACGCATGTCAAACTCCGTTCAAGGGGCCTAGTTTACTGGGAAGTCCACCAAGGGGCGGCCTCAATGGCTGGCGCGCGTCAGCCGATCCCGCACCCCATCCCATGCGGGGCCAGGCGGCGGCGGGCAGACCCAAATTTCAGTGGCTCTGGCGTGTTCGAAATCGCGCAACACATCGAACAATTGTTGCGCGCAGTCCGACGACTGCAGGGGCATGGCGCGCCAGTGGCCGGCTTTGAACTGGGGCGACTGGGGCGACCAAACGGCGATGCCGCTCAGCGCTTCGGGGCTCAGGCCGCTGGCCCGCTGCTCCATGGCGGCGACATCGAGCAGCCTGACCCGGGCATCAGGTGCGTAGTGTGAGGCCAGGGTGCCGGACGCTTTGGGTGCCGTGGCCAGCCCGGCTGGCCCAGCCTGTTCGGGCTTTAAAACCACCAGTCCCAAAGTGTGCGACAAAGTGTCTGCGTCCAGCATGCCAGGGCGCAACAAAATGGGTTGACCTCGGGTGCAATCAACGATGCTCGACTCAATGCCCACGCTACAGGGTCCGCCATCGAGCACCGGCAACTGGGCGCCGAACTCCTCCACCACATGACTGGCGCGTGTGGGACTGACTCGGCCAAAGCGATTGGCGCTGGGCCCAGCAATGCCCTTGACCCCCAAGCGGCGCGCCGCCCGCAACAGGGATAGCGCCACCGGATGACTGGGGCATCGTAAACCGATGCTGGGTTGGCTGGCGGCACAAACCTCGGCCACATGGGCTCGGCGGGGAAGAATCAGTGTCAGCGGTCCGGGCCAGTGCGCGGCCATCAAGACACGGGCAAAGTCAGGAATAGGGTCGGCAAACTCGCTGGCATCTTCGGCCTGTGCAATGTGAACAATCAAGGGGTGATCGAGGGGGCGACCTTTGGCGGCAAAGATGCCGCGCACCGCCTCGTCTTGAGTGGCGTCGGCTCCCAAGCCATACACGGTTTCGGTGGGAAACCCCAACAACTGACCTCGGGCCAGGCACTGCGCGGCCTGCTCCAGTTGTGCTGGGTTCCTGCCTTGCCAGATCATGGGGCGTCAAAGGCCGCAATGCCCAGGGACTGGGCGGCTCGATCGCGTCGTTGACGAACCTCGGCCATGGTCGGCGCTGTGATGTTGAGGTGGCCCATCTTGCGGCCCCGGCGAGCATCGCCCTTGCCATACAGATGAAGTCGGGTGCCTGGTATAGCCAACACCGAGGCCCAGTCGGGCTCGCACAGTTGCCCTTCGCGCCACCAGATATCACCCAGCAAATTCAACATCGCCGTGGGGCTGTGCAGGCGAACTTCACGCAGTGGTAAATGGGCCATGCATCGTGCCTGCAATTCAAATTGCGACAAGTCGCAGGCGTCCATGCTGTGGTGACCGCTGTTGTGCGGGCGTGGCGCGATTTCATTGACCACCCAGCCAAGCTGACCATTTGGCTGGGCCAGCAAGAAAAACTCCACACACAGGACCCCGACATAGGACAAGCCCTCGGCAATGGCCAGCGTGGCTTGCACCAACTGCTGTGACAAGTGCGGGTCGATCAGCTCAGACGCCACTTCAGTCAAGGCCAAGATGCCGTCACGGTGTAGATTGCGCTGCACGGGTAAATGGGTGTGGCTGCCATCTTCGGCGCGCGCCAACACCACTGAGCACTCACTGTGCAGGGGCAACATTTGTTCCAACACACAGGGCGTGGGCGCTGTGCTGTCGGGGGTTTGCAAGGACTGCCAAGCCTGTGCCAGTTGGGCGCGTTCGCGCACCCGAACTTGCCCCTTGCCGTCGTAGCCGAGTCGCGTGGTTTTTAAAATGCCGGGCAATAAATCGGCGGGCACTTCTGCGCATTGATCTGCGTGCTCGATGACGCGATGCGCAGCGACGGGCACGCCGCAGCGCTGAAAGTGTGCTTTTTCGCGCGCACGGTCCTGGGCGATAGAAACGGCCTGGGCGCTGGGCGTGACCCGCGTCCAGCGCGCCAACTCCGACAAGGCTTGGGCCGGCACATTTTCAAATTCGGTGCTGACGGCCACACATTGCTCGGCCAGGGTTTGCAAGGCTTTTGTGTCCAGATAGTCCGCTAAAAGATGTTGTTCTGCGACCCGTCCCGCTGGGCTGTGCGGATCAGGGTCCAGCACCATGCAGCGGTAGCCCAGACTTTGCGCCGCATGGACCCACATGCGGCCCAATTGACCACCGCCCAACATGCCCAACCAGGCACCGGGGGCGGCAGGCTTTAGGCCTTGTGGGGCCTTCATCCGACGGCGGGCGGCACCCGCATGGCGCGGGCTTGCTCGGTTTGGGCCTGACGAAATTCGGCCAGTTGCCGGGCCCACGCCGGGTGATCGTGCGCCAGCAGGGCGATGGCAAACAAGGCGGCGTTGGCGGCACCGGCCGCACCGATGGCGAAAGTCGCCACAGGCACCCCTTTAGGCATTTGCACGATGCTGTGCAAAGAGTCGACCCCCTGCAAATGCCGACTGGGCACCGGCACACCCAACACGGGCACCGTCGTTTTGGCGGCCAACATACCTGGCAGGTGCGCCGCACCGCCCGCCCCGGCGATGATGCAACGCAAGCCGCGCTCCAAGGCCGTTGCAGCGTATTCGAACATATCATCGGGCATGCGGTGCGCTGACACGACGCGTGCCTCGTGCGGCACGCCGAACTGTTGCAATAGCTGGGTGGCGCTTTGCATGACCTCCCAGTCGGACTGGGAGCCCATGACCACGCCGACGATGGGTGATGACATTTGGACTTCAGGGTCGGTTATGCTTGTATTTTAGCCTTTAGCCCGTCAAAAACGGAGTTTGTGACCATGTTGGACGTGACCGTACAGAATTTCGAAACCGAGGTGATTGAGGCCTCCATGACCACCCCGGTGTTGGTTGACTTTTGGGCGCCCTGGTGCGGTCCTTGCAAATCGCTGGGGCCGGTGCTGGAACGACTCGAAACCGAATATGGTGGGCGTTTCAAACTGGTCAAGATCAACTCGGATGACGAGCAGCAGTTGTCGTCGGCATTTGGCATACGCAGCATTCCCACCTGTGTGCTGATGTTGGGGGGCCGTCCGGTGGACGGGTTCATGGGCGCACAACCCGAGGGCAAGCTGCGCGAATTTCTGGACAAACATTTGCCCTCTGAAGGCGAATTGTTGGCCGAGGCCGATGCCGCCGAGGCCGAAGACCTGATGGCCCAAGGCGACCACGAGGCGGCCTTGGCCAAATTGCAAGAGGCCTTGGCCATCAATCCAGCCAACGACGATGCCCGCTATGACTATGTCAAATTGCTGATTTCCTTGGGTGAGCTCGAAAACGCCGAAGCGGCCTTGGCGCCGGCGCTGGCTCAAATGCCGCGACAATTGCGCTTTGAGGCCTTGATGCACTGGTTGCAAGCGCTGCAATTTGCCATCACCGACGAGCGCGGGCAGTGGGCGCTCGAACAATTTGACAGCGCACTGGCTGCCAATAAACGCGACTTCGACACCCGTTTGGCCAAGGCCCGGCTGCTCATGGCGGCAGGTCAATGGGAGGTGGCCATGGACGAGTTGCTGGAAATCATCCAGCGTGACAAAGCCTGGTCAGATGCGCTGCCGCGCAAAATCTACATTGCCATTTTGGAGCTTTTGACCCCGCCCCCGACCAAGGCCCAAACCCAAGACAAGGGCAACGCAGGCGGCATCGAAATTGCGGGCAAGGCCGTGGCGCAGCAAGACCCGCAGTCTGAATTGGTCTCGCGTTATCGGCGCAGGTTGAGCATGGCCCTCAATTGACGTTGGAGGTGGGCTGGCTGCGATAGTCGGTCCAGCACTGGCGGCCAAAGTCATACAACTTACATTTGCGAGCGGTATCCAGATACCAGCGCCAGGAAAAGGGCTGCACGATGATGCGCCCAGGCAGCATTTCTTCCAGCTTGGTCTGAGCCTGCTTGAGCTTATAGAGCGGAATGCTCATGTCCACATGGTGCGCCGTGTGCTCCATGATGTGGTGCATCAGAGCACCGATGCGCAAAGGGAAAGTCAAATGGACTGTGGTCGAGACAAAAGGCTGGGCTTTGGACCAGGCGGCCCGATCGTTGTGCCAGCACACCCGCTCGTGCGTGTGGTGCACATAAACCACAAAGCCGATCATGCTGCACCAGAACAGGTATGGGACGCCAAATCCGCACACCAGCACCCACCCAACCGACTGATCGGTGGCCAGGCTGGCCCAGACCAAGGCCCCCAGCCAGAGCAAACCAAAGCCACTCACCAGCAGGTTGTCGAGCCAAAAAATGCGGCGTCGGGTGGGCATGTGTTTGGCCGACGGGAAGAACATGCGTTTCCACCATATTTCGACCATGTAGTACAGACCGGGCGCCCAACCGCTGCGATAAACGCGGTCCATGAGTCGGCCCAGGGGACTCAGGGCTTGGTACTCTTCGCGCGTGAGTGGTGCCCAAACGAAGTCAAACCCTTTTAGGTTGGTATAGCCGTGATGAACCACGTTGTGACCCACATCCCAAAGGCTATAAGGGGTGAGTGAGGGCAAAAAGGCGATCCGCCCTAACCACTTGTTCAGGCCACGCAAGGGGGTCAGGCTCTGGTGGCAACCATCATGGCCGATGATGAACAGTCGGCCAATGACAAACCCAGCCGCCAGGCCGCACAAGAGCTTGGCCCAGGGTGCGTCAAAGTAAACCGTGCCCACCAATAATGCCACCCACAGGCTGTAATCGAGGGCCAGCAGCAAAAAAGCATGACGCACGGTGCGCTCGGACAAAGGGACGAGCCATTCACGAATGATTTTGCGGTGCGGTAAGGGTTGTCCGGGGGCGATGGGTTGTTCGATGACGCTCATGAATTACTTGGATCGGGCTTTGAGCCCGCATTTGGCTGAATCCCTTGGGATTATCGCCAAAAACCCTGACACATGGGTTGCATAAAGACGCCGAATTGACGCAAATCAGCGGCTGAGGGGCCTCACCAGGCCACCGGTAAGGGAGGGTGCAACATCAGGGCCATATCGGACCGGCGGCTGATGTATTGGCCCTTTTCAAGGTCTTTGAGCAGCCGACTGACCATCTCTCGGCTACAGCC
Organism: uncultured Bordetella sp.; assembly: GCA_964390775.1. Taxonomy (GTDB): domain Bacteria; phylum Pseudomonadota; class Gammaproteobacteria; order Burkholderiales; family Burkholderiaceae_C; genus Limnohabitans. Next base: position 16,051 of record CAYMJT010000009.1, on the reverse strand, counting down.
GAGTCGGTTGGCAATTTCTTGGTGGGTGATGCGCTCGGGGATCACCATGGTGCGCGATGAGTGTTCCACCGCCAGCGACATCAGCAGGTCGACCATTCGACTGTAAATGTCATTGAACAGCGTTTGCGCCATCAACAGGGTGTTCTCGCGGTTGCGCTGATTGGCCGTTTGCGTGAGCAACTCTTGCAAACGGTTGTCGCTGTTGCGCTGCTGAGCCACGGCATCTTGCGTGACCATCGCGCACAGCGTCGGAGACACCGTACAGACCGAGGCGCTGCGCTGCGCGCCCTCGATGCCAATTTCTCCAAAAATGTCGCCTGAATGCAACGTTGCCAAGGTTAAGCGGCGCTCTTTACGCCCGTTCGAGTGGATATAGGCCTCCAGACGCCCGTCGAGTACGACAAAGATCTCGTGCCCAGTTTGGCCTTGTGTGATGACCTGGCTGTTGGCCTTGTAGCGGACCAAGTGACCGCGCCTTGCCAAATCGCGCAAGCTCTCATGCGGCAAGCGGCGCAAATGGGGATCGACTTTGTAAGCAGGTATGTTTTGCATCTCAGGCCTCCATTGAAAATTAATACCAAACAACTGGTTCTAACATATTGATCGCCACAAAGGAATTGCTTTGGTCATATTTACCATGCTTGCCAAAATCCCCCCAAGTGTGAGAATGGCGCCATGAAATCCACCTCCCCCGTCATTCATCGAGCCACCAAAATCGTCGTCACCCTGGGCCCCGCCTCCAGCGACCCCCAACTGCTGGAAGAAATGATTCGAGCGGGCGTCAACGTGGTGCGACTCAATTTCAGCCATGGCAGCGCTCAAGATCACATCGACCGCGCCCGCCTGGTGCGCGAAGCCGCTCAACGCGCTGGACGCGAAGTGGCCATCATGGCCGACTTGCAGGGACCCAAAATTCGGGTCGGCCGGTTTGCCCAAGGCAAGGTCATCTTGCAAAGCGGTCAAACCTTTGTTCTCGATGCGCAACGCAGCGAGCCGGGGGACGAGCGGGGCGTGGGTCTCGATTACAAAGAACTGCCGCGCGACGTGGCTCCGGGCGACACCTTGTTGCTCAACGACGGGCTCATCGTCATGGAGGTCGCTCGAGTCGTGGGTGAGCAGGTTCACGCCGTGGTCAAGGTGGGCGGCGAGTTGTCCAACAACAAAGGCATTAACAAAAAGGGGGGCGGTTTAACGGCCCCGGCCCTGACGGCCAAAGACATGGAGGACATCAAGGTGGCCATGGCCTTTCAGGCCGATTACCTCGCGATCAGTTTCCCGAAAAATGCCACCGACATGGAATTGGCGCGCCAATTGGCCAATGTCGCGGGGGCCGAGTACAAGCATCGTCCGGCGCTGATCGCCAAAATCGAGCGCGCCGAGGCGATACCTCATTTGGAAGAAATACTCCAGGCCAGCGACGGCATCATGGTGGCGCGGGGCGACTTGGCCATCGAAGTGGGCAATGCTGCGGTGCCGGCCCTGCAAAAGCACATGATTCGATTGGCGCAAGAGTACGACAAGGTGACCATCACCGCAACGCAAATGATGGAGAGCATGATCTCCAATCCAGTTCCCACTCGGGCTGAGGTGAGCGATGTGGCCAACGCCGTGCTTGACGGCACCGACGCCGTCATGACCAGCGCCGAAACTGCCGCCGGCAAATATCCGCTGGAAACCGTGCGCGAGATGGTCGCCATTTGCGCCGCCGCCGAGGCCGCCGAGCGCATCGAGTTGGATGCCGATTTCAGTGGTCGCCAATTTACCCGCATTGATCAGACCATTGCCATGGGGGCTTTGTTCACCGCCCACCACCTGGGAGCCAAGGCCCTGGTGGCGATGACCGAGTCGGGCTCGACCGCCTTGTGGATGAGTCGGCATCGCATTCACATCCCCATTTATGCCCTGACCAGCAAGTTGTCCACTCAGCGTAAGATGGCCCTCTACCGTAATGTGCGCCCCTTGCTCATGGAGTCCAGCAGTGACCGCGATACGGCCTTGCGCCAGGCCGAAGAAGACCTGAAAAAACGCGGCGTGGTCCGTTCGGGCGACATCTACGCCATCACTTGTGGTGAGCCCATGGGTTCGCCAGGCGGCACCAATATGCTCAAAATTTGCCGCGTGGACTGAGCCTGGCCCACGCCGCCTCTGACGGCCCAGCCAGGATTTAGGGCGGTGTATAAAATTTATTCCAAATATTCCAAAATAAGTATTGATTGATCTATAATCGTTACTTTTGGCCTCATTAAATTTTGTTGTTGTTGTACTTATGGGGTTGGCAAATCCCTTTTTTTATTTTTTATCCATAGGAGAGTGTCCATGCACGTTTCAAGACGGCAATTTGTGGTGGGCGGCAGCGCTTTATGGCTGTCGGCTTGTGGGGGCGGTTCTGGCGGTAGCAGTGCGGGGGCAGGGGGGACGACTGGAGCGGGTGGCGGCTTGACGGGCAGCAACAACGGTTTGGTGGCCTCCAGCGAGATCAAGGGCGACAAACAAGAAATCTGCTCGATCAATGGGTCGGGCAATAACAGTTGTCTAGCGCCGACGGCACTTGCCGTCGCGCCCAACGGCGACATCTATGTCGTTGAAAAAATCAACCACGCCATACGCAAACTCAGCGCCGACGGCAGCCACAGCGTCTGGGCGGGGCAACTCGGTGTATCTGGGCATACCGATGGCAGCGGCACCGTCGCACGCTTTCTCAGCCCGACGGGCATCACTTTGGACAACGCAGGCAACGCTTATGTCTGTGATACCGACAACAACACCATCCGCCGTATCACACCCAGTGGGGAGGTCAGTACGTTGGCGGGTCAAGTGGGCGTCAGTGGCCATGCCGACTTGATCGGCACGGCAGCCACATTTGCTGCACCCTGCGGCCTGACCTGTGATGGCAGTGCCAACCTTTACGTGGCCGAGATCAATAACCACATCGTGCGAAAAATCGACTTGAACACCCTTGCGGTCAGCACATTGGCTGGAGTGGCCGAGAACCGTGGCTTTGCAGACGGGGCCGGTGCTGCGGCGATTTTTAATTCGCCCTCGGACATCACCATGAGCCAGCAAAATCCCGACTTTTTGTACGTCGCCGATTCGCAAAATCAGGTGATTCGACAAATCAAGATCAGCACCCGCGAAGTCACTACCTTGGCGGGGCAGGTTCAAGAACCCGTATACCGCGATGGCACAGGCAGCGCCGCAGGGTTTTACAACCCCAGTGCGGTGGTGGTGGACGATCATGGCCATGTGTACGTGGCCGATACCGACAGTCAGACGGTGCGATTGCTCAATGTCGCGACCCGCGAAGTACGCACCGTGGCCGATCCCTCACAATTAGCCCGTGGTGTTAACTTCACGCCTTCTGGCGTGGCACTGGATAAAAAAAATCACCTGTTTGTGGCCGACTCTGATGGTTTTATCCGTCAGTTGAATCTGGATTAATTCAAAACTGCGCCGTACAGTATACTTAAACAGTATATAAATTCCTTCATCAAGATGCCCCGAGTTGGAAGGGGCGCTTCTTGAGGGCCATGATTTCCTGACGGGCAAGGGCATGGACATTCAAAGACGCGAGTATTTGATCGGATTGCTGGGTGTGGCCGTCACGGCGTGTGGAGGTGGTGGCTCCAGCGGGGCAGTAGGCAACGCCGAGCCCGTCAAACCCGACAACCGGGTGTGGGTGGTCAGCACGCTGGCTGGAGGGCTGAACATGACGGGCAGCATCGACGGCACGGGCACTGCGGCACTTTTTCACCTACCAGCGGGCTTGGCCCTCGATGGCCGGGGCCATCTTTTTGTGGCCGACTACGCCAACCAGCAGATTCGGCGCCTTGAGCTGAGCACGGCAGCGGTGCTGACCTGGGCGGGCCAGCACCACACGGCCGGGGGCGACAACGGCGATCGACTGAGCGAGGCGACTTTCAATCACCCCTATGCCCTGGCGGTGGGTCCGCAAAATCAGATTTTGGTGGCCGATACCGACAACAACATGATCCGGGTCATCAGTGCAGAGGGTGTGGTGAGTGACCTCGCTGGGGTTCGGCCAACACCCACGTCCGATGACCCCGACCCATCCAGCATCTTGTCTTCGCCCAGCGGCATTGTGGTCGATCAAAGTAATGTGGTGTTTGTCGCCGACAGCTTGAACCACGTCATACGTCGCTTTGACAGCGATGGGGGGGTGAGCATCGTGGCTGGCATCCTGGGCTGTGCAGGCAGTGCCGATGGCACGGGGGTGGGCGCCAGCTTTCAAAACCCGCAAGGCATGGCACTCGACACCAGTGGGGGTTTGTATGTGGCCGACAGCGACAATCACCTGATCCGCCGCATCGACTTATTCACCTTGAGTGTCAGCACCCTGGCTGGTTTAGCCGGTCAAATGGGCTCGGCCGACGGCACGGGTACGGCGGCCCAGTTCAATCAACCCACCGCGATCGCCGTCGATGCTGTTGGCCGTGTGTACGTGGCCGATAGTCAAAACCACCTGATCCGCAGCATCATGCCCGACGGGGTGGTCAGCACGGTGGCTGGCATTGCCAGCCTCGAAGGCGGCTATGCCGACGGCACAGGCACGGGGGCCGAATTTCAGCTGCCGACGGGCTTGGCCATTGACGCCAGCGGGGTCCTGTATGTGGCCGACGCCAACAACCAACTCATCCGACGCTTGGAGCGGGTCTGAGGGGACACATCAGGGTCTAAAATCGGGGATTCCGATTTGTCACCCATTCAGGATCCCATATGGCACTCGTTTCGATGCGTGAACTGCTCGACCATGCGGCAGAACACACTTACGGCATTCCCGCCTTCAACGTCAACAACCTCGAGCAAGTGCAGGCCGTCATGGCGGCTGCCGACGAGGTCGGTGCCCCGGTCATCTTGCAAGCCAGCGCCGGGGCCCGCAAGTATGCGGGCGAGCCCTTCATCAAGCACCTGATACAGGCCGCCACCGAAGCCTACCCGCACATTCCGCTGGTCATGCACCAAGACCACGGCACCAGCCCGACGGTTTGCAAGGGGGCCATTGCCTTGGGCTTTGGCTCGGTGATGATGGACGGCTCTTTGATGGAAGATGGCAAAACCCCAGCCAACTTTGACTACAACGTTCAGGTGACGCGTCAAGTGGTGGACATGGCGCACCAAGTTGGCGTCACGGTCGAGGGTGAATTGGGTTGCCTGGGCTCGCTGGAAACTGGCGAAGCCGGCGAAGAAGACGGTATCGGCGCAGCCGGCAAGCTCGATCACAGCCAAATGCTCACCGACCCGGAAGAGGCGGCCCAGTTTGTCAAAGCCACCCAGCTCGATGCCTTGGCCATTGCCATTGGTACCAGCCACGGGGCCTACAAGTTCACCCGCAAGCCCACTGGCGATATTTTGGCAATCAGCCGTGTCAAGGCCATTAACGTCCGCATACCCAACACGCATTTGGTCATGCACGGTTCGTCCAGTGTGCCCCAAGACCTGCTGGCCATCATCAACCAGTATGGCGGGAAAATGAAAGAAACCTATGGCGTTCCGGTGGAAGAGATCCAGGAAGCCATCAAACACGGCGTGCGCAAAATCAATATCGACACCGACATCCGCCTGGCCATGACCGGCGCGGTGCGTCGATTCCAAGCCGAGAACCCCGACAAATTCGATATGCGTGAATGGATGAAACCGGCCCGCGAAGCCGCCAAGGCGATTTGCAAACAGCGTTATCTCGAGTTCGGCTGCGAGGGGCAAGGAGCCAAAATCAAAGGGGCCACCTTGTCGGTGATGGCGCAACGCTATGCGCAAGGGGTACTGGCCCAGGTGGTTCATTGAGTCTGCACACCTCCAACCTGCATTCGCTGCCTTTGCTGGCGCGCGGCAAGGTGCGCGACAACTACGCCGTCGGCCCAGACCGCATCTTGATGTTGGCCTCTGACCGCATCAGTGCCTTTGATGTCATCATGGGCGAGCCGATCCCGGGCAAGGGCGAATTGCTCACCCGCATGGCCTTGTACTGGTTCGAACGCTTGGGCCCTCAAGGGCTCAACATCTGCCCCATTCACTTGACCGGCGAGTCCCCTGAGTCGGTGGTTGCTGCCGATGAAGTCGGCCAGGTCAGAGGCCGTTCTATGTTGGTCAAGCGCCTCAAACCGATCGCCGTCGAGGCCGTGGTGCGTGGCTATTTGGCCGGCAGCGGTTGGCTCGAGTACCAGCAAAGCCGCTCGGTCTGCGGCGTGCCCCTGCCTGCGGGGCTGCAAAATGCCAGCCGTTTGCCGCAACCGATTTTCACCCCAGCGGCCAAGGCGGCGGTGGGCGAACACGATGAGAACATATCTTTTGAGCAGGTGGTGGAACGGGTCGGCGCTGATCTGGCGCAACGCATTCGCGACATCAGCATTCGGCTCTATCAGGCGGCGCGCGACATCGCCGCTGAAAAAGGCATCATCATCGCCGACACCAAGTTCGAATTCGGTCTCGATGCCGACGGAACCCTGACCCTGATGGACGAGGTCCTCACCCCCGATTCATCGCGCTATTGGCCCGCCGACACATGGCGTGAGGGGGCCAATCCGCCGAGCTTTGACAAGCAGTATCTGCGCGATTGGCTCGAGACGGCCCAGGTTGCGGGCAAACTTTGGGACAAAACCGCACCCGCGCCGCGACTGCCTCAAGCCGTCATCGAGCAGACCGCCGCCCGTTACCTCGAGGCCTGCCAGCGCATCGGCTGTTGACAGATCAGGCCGCGCGTTTTTGCAAAATCTCGAAAGCAGGCAAGGTTTTGCCTTCGAGCACTTCCAAAAAGGCGCCGCCTCCGGTCGAAATATAGCCAACCTGTTTTTCGATGCCGTACTTGGCGATGGCGGCCAAGGTGTCGCCACCGCCAGCAATTGAAAAGGCCGAGGACTCAGCAATTGCCTGGGCGATGGTTTGGGTGCCAGCAGCAAAAGCGTCAAACTCAAACACGCCCACTGGACCGTTCCACACGATGGTGCCTGCCGCTTTGAGTTGCTGCGCCAACTTCTTAGCGGTTTGCGGGCCGATGTCCAAAATCAAATCATCATCGGCCACTTCATTGGCATTTTTCAGCGTCGCCTGGGCGTCGGCGGCAAAGGTTTTGGCGACCACGACATCGCTTGGGATGGGCACCTCGGCGCCGCGCGCTTTCATGGCCTGGATCACGCTGCGCGCCTGCTCCACCAGGTCAGGTTCGGCCAAGCTCTTGCCGATGCGCAGACCGCTGGCCAACATAAAGGTGTTGGCAATACCGCCGCCCACAATGAGCTGATCGACATTTTGTGCCAGGCTTTGCAAGATGGTGAGTTTGGTGCTGACCTTCGAGCCCGCCACAATCGCCACCAAAGGCCTTTGGGGTTGCGCCAGCGCCTGTCCGATGGCGTCGATCTCGGCCGCTAGCAATGGGCCGGCGCAAGCCACTGGGGCGTACTGAGCGATGCCATAGGTCGTGCCTTCGGCGCGATGCGCGGTACCAAAGGCATCGTTCACATAAATGTCACACAGGGCCGCCATTTGGCGCGCCAGACTTTCGGCGTTTTTCTTTTCGCCTTTGTTGATGCGGCAGTTCTCCAGCAACACCACTTGCCCCGGCTGCACAGCCACTCCGTCAACCCAGTTGCCGATCAGCGGCACTTCACACCCCAGCAATTCGGACAAGCGTTGTGCGATCGGGGCCAGCGAATCTTCGGGCCGGAACTCGCCTTCGGTCGGACGACCCAGGTGCGAGGTCACCATCACGGCTGCGCCAGCGTCCAGTGCCATGCGGATGCACGGGACTGAAGACCGAATGCGGGTGTCTTCGGTGATGCGACCGCTATCGTCTTGCGGCACATTCATATCGGCGCGAATAAAGACGCGGCGGCCCTGGACCAAACCCTGGGCGCAAAGATCAGAGAAGCGAATGATTTTCATGGGACCGAATTTTAGGCGCTGCTACCAACCCAGGCTGACACGCAGCGGCAGAAACACCAACATCCCTGCCACCATGGTGCCCAACACCGCGTGACGATGGTGGCGATAGCGCCAATAAAACAGACCCGAGGCCAGCGCCGCCCAAGGCCGTGCATCACGCCAGGTCTCAATCCACTGCCCCTGGGTGGTCAGAACTTCGGGGCCGATGACGGCAGCCAAGGCCGCAATGGGCGCGTATTGCAAACCTCGCTCCAGCCATGCGGGCATGGGCCAGGGGCGATTGGAAAAAATAAAAAAACCGCGCGTCAATACCGTCACAACGCCCAAGGCCACGATGGTCAGCCAGACCACCCACTCGCGCTCGCTCATGATGCGCCCTTCCTTTCGGGCAGCGGTGCGATCATCAAACACAGTGCGACCGCCACCGAAATTCCCAACAGAATATTGAGCTTCAATGGCAAGGCCGCGCCAGCCACGGCCGCACTGGCCGCCAACACGGCCGACATGGCCTTGTAGCGGTCTTGTGCGAGGGATATGGTCAGACCCGTCAGGGCGCAGATGCCCGCAAAGCCTAAGCCCCAATGCAAGGGCACCCACTGCGCCAGCAAGACCCCGGCCCAACCCGATACCGTCCAACTCGTCCAGTTCAACCCGGTGTTGCCTAGCAAATAGGCGCGTTGCTCGACTTGCTCGCTGGCTTGACTCGAGGGATGAGGAAAACGCCGGACAAACTGGACATAACTCAAATCGGCGGTCAAATAGGCCAAGGTCATTCGATGCCAGCGCGGCAAGTGCATCAGATAGGGCCGCAAATGAGCGCTGAACACGACGAAGCGCAAATTGACACAAAAACCGGTGGCCAGGATCACCCACATTGGCGCTTCTTGGGCCAGCAAAGGGATGGCCGCCAACATCGAACTGCCGGCAAAGACCCAAGTGGCCATGAACAGCGCCGCTGCAGTGCCGATGTGCGCATTGGCCAAAGCCACACCGGTCATCAAGCCCCAGGCGGCAATGCCTATCGACAGGCCCGAGATGTCATGCATCCCTTGCCAAAAGGCCGGATGTTGCCAAACCCGCGCCGCACTCATTCAGATTTGACCTCAAAGCGATCGCCGACCCGCAGCCCATGGCCCCGTAAAAAATCGGCACATGCCATCCGCTTGCCACCCGGCTTTTGCAACTCGGTCAGGCGCAGCACACCCGCGCCGGTGGCCACATCAATCCCAAGGGGTGCGATGGCCAGCACCATGCCCGGCTCAGGGTGCCGGTCTTGGCCCCAGCTCTGGGCCGCCCAGACCTTGATGGTTTCGCTACCCCAGCGCGTGGCACCGCCTGGAAACGGATCAAAAGCCCGCAGACGGCGAGCCAAATCGTGCGCCGACAAGCGCCAATCGAGCCAAGATTCGGCCTTGTCTATTTTGTGGGCATAGCAAACCCCTGACTCGGGCTGAGGCTGGGCGCGCCATGGGGGTGGGTCGTGCAAGACCTCGACCATCAGCCGCGCCCCCAGTGTCGCTAAGCGCTCGTGCAATTGGCCCGTCGTCTCGTGGGGGCCGATGGGCGTCGACTCGGTGCGCAGCATGCCGCCGGTGTCCAGACCCTCGTCCATTTGCATGATGGTCACGCCAGTTTCGGCGTCGCCGGCCTCAATGGCCCGATGGATGGGGGCGGCGCCGCGCCAACGCGGCAACAGCGAAGCATGAATATTCAAGGCGCCCCATCGGGGCATTTGCAAAGTCCAGGCCGGCAAGATCAGACCATAGGCGGCCACAATCAAGGCCTCGGGGGCGGCCTGTTGCAGGGCCTGCTGGGCCTCAGCCGCGTCGTGCGCATACTTGCCGTCCAGGCGCAGGCTGCGAGGTTGCGCCAAGCGCAAGCCCCGTTTTTGGGCTTCGATCTTGACGGGTGAGGCTTGTAGCTTCATGCCTCGACCGGCGGGACGGTCGGGTTGTGTCAACACCAGCACCAACTCGTGTCCAGCCTCACACAGGGCCTGCAGGGCGATGCGCGCAAACTCAGGGGTGCCGGCAAAGGCCAGTTTCATGTTCGGGTCTCAACGGGACTGTTGGGCCGCCCGCTGCGCCTTGATCATTTTGGTCTTGATGCGGCCCTGTTTGAACATCGAGAGGTATTCGACGAACACCTTGCCCAGCAGGTGATCCATTTCATGCTGTATGCACACCGACAACAAACCCTCGGCCTCGATGGTTCGGCTGACGCCGTGTTCATCCTGGGCCTGCACCCGTATCGCGCGGGCGCGCTCGACACCGTCATAAATCCCGGGCACCGACAAGCAGCCCTCCTCGCCTATGACGCGGTCTTCGCTTTGCCAGACCAACTCGGGGTTGATCAGCACCATCGCCTGGTTGCGTTCTTCCGATACGTCAATGACGATCAAGCGCTGGTGCCGATCGACCTGCGTTGCCGCCAGACCGATGCCGTGCGATTCGTACATGGTCTCGATCATGTCGGCGATGAAGGCGCGCAAGTCGTTGTCGATCTGCTGCACGGGCTGCGCCACGGTATGCAGTCGGGGGTCGGGGTAACAAAGAATATCGAGTAAAGCCATGGCTGTATTGTCCCTTGTTTTGAGATTGAGTGAAACTCACACGACGACCCGAGGTTTGGGCGCAGCATGCATCTTTTATTGAGAGTCAAACATGCACGAACCCTGGCAAAGCGCCCTGCGCTTGCAACTCACCCCTGGGCTGGGTTTGCGCCGTGCCCGTGCTCTGGTGCAACACCTGGGCGGCTGTGAGCCTGCGCTTGACGCCCCCGATGCGCTATTGCGCGACGCCCTGGGTACGGGTCTGTGGTCATCTTTGCGCAGCACCCCCGCCGAATGGGACGACGCATTGACGCGGGTGCGGCATTGGATTGACTCAGTCCCTGCGGACCGCCGACACCGCGTTCTGGCTTGGGGCGAGGCAGACTACCCCCTGGCCTTGACCGAATTGCCCGACCCGCCGCTGTTGTTGTTCGTCACCGCCCCTCAAACCGATGATTGGGGCCATTGGCCCGCCTCGGTGGCCATGGTGGGCAGTCGCGGTGCCACCCCCCAAGGCCTCGCGCTGGCCCGACAGTGGGCGCATGAACTGGCCGATGGCGGCTGGTGTGTGGTGTCGGGCCTGGCGCACGGCATCGACGCTGCCGCCCACCAGGGGGCCTTGATGTCCAGTGGTTCACACTGCCTGACCATGGCCGTCATGGGTACCGGCCCGGATGGTGTCTACCCCTATGCGCATGCGCATCTGAAATCACGCATCCTCGAGCAGGGCCGCTGCATCACCGAGTACCTGCCCGGCACACCCGCGCGTCCATCTCACTTTCCCATGCGCAATCGCTTGGTCACGGCCTTGTCGGCGGGCGTGGTCGTGATCGAAGCCGGAGCCGGCTCGGGGTCGCTCATCAGTGCCCAATGCGCCTTGGAACAAGGCAAAGAAATCATGGCCGTCCCAGGCTCGATCCGCTCACCCTTGTCACGGGGTTGCCATGCCTTGCTGCGCCAAGGCGCCACCCTGGTCGAGTCCACATCGGACATCGTGGCCGCCTTGCCCCTGCGTCTTCATCCGCGCTCTGAGCCAGCCCCAAAGCCCGAGATCATCGCCCCCAGCGAACCCCCTGACGATACCGACACACGGGCCTTGCGCTCGGCCTTGGGACACGACCCCTTGGCCATCGATGAGTTGCAGGCTCGACTGACGTGGGACATTGCTCGCTTGCAGGCCCGACTGCTGACTCTGGAAATCGAGGGCCGTCTGGGACGATTGCCTGGGGACCGTGTGCAGTGGATGGGCGCCATTGATCCGAGTTGACACAAGAGTCCAAAAAGCGGTTATATTGGGGTTCATGTTCGAAGTACTGGTCTACGTGTACGAAAATTTCTGGTCGGTGGATGCGTGTCCCCAGTTGGATCAGTTGGGCCGCAAACTCAGCGCCGCCGGTTTTGACTCCGATGAAATCGAACAAGCACTGCAATGGCTGGCTGGGCTGAATCTGGTCTCGCATCAATCCGAACCGATCGACATTTCGCCCCCCACGACCCCCCCGGTTTCTCATGCGCCTTCCGAGCACAGTCTGCGGGTCTATTCGGTTTCCGAGCAAGACCACTTGGGCGCCGAGTGTCTGGGATTCATCAGTTTTCTCGAGTCGGCGGGGGTGTTGCCGCCACAGATGCGCGAAATCGTGATCGATCGCGCCATGGTTTTGTCTGGCCGCCCCATGGCGCTCGATGATCTCAAAATCATCGTCCTGATGGTCTACTGGAGCATGGGTGTCGAGCCCGACGCCTTGGTGCTCGACGAGTTGTGCGACGACCCGCAGCGGGTCGCCCACTGATCCAGCGCAGCCCCGGCGTCTTTTCTATTCAAGCTCGATCGGCATGCCATGCGGTGTGCGCGCGGCGGCTTGTTCCCAGTCGTGGCGCAGCTGGGCCAGTTCTTGCGCCTGCCCCAGTTGACAACGCTCGATCATTTCTTCCAATGCGGCCAGCCAATGGTCGTAGTAGTGCCGTCCATCGTCTTCGTGTGCCGCTGCAATGTGGCGACCCAGCGTGGCCGCCCAGTCGGGCCAACTGAACACGCCCTTTTGATGCAGCGCCACCGTCAAAGCAAAGGCAGTCGCTTGCCAGGGTTGTTCGAACACGCCTTCGCCAGGAGCGCTGGCCGGGGGTATGAAATCAGACCCGCATTGGGCGGCAATCTCGGCCAGTGTGGCTCGCGGATGGCTGTCGTCACTCATGCCGGCTCCAAATAGCTTTCCCAAGCGTCGATGCACACACTCAGGCCGACTTCGGCCTGTGGCCCCCATAACTCGACACCTTCAAAGCGCACGCTATAGAGCCATTGCGACTGCTCATGACCTGGCGCAGGAGCCTCATGCCGGTTTTGTGCCGAGTGGTCGGGCCAGACATGAAAGCCTTGTATGGCCTGTATGGTGCCCCAGTGACCCCGCGCATAGCGCGGCAGTCGGGTATGGCCGCTGGGGTGCATTTGACGGGCCCGCACGCGCTGACCGACAGCAAACAAAGCCTTTGATGTCGGCTCACGCTGGGCAGGTGTGCCCCGCCGTAAGGCGGCGTCCACCGCCGAGCGCGCCAAAACCTTGACCCCAGGCACTGGGGGGCGGTTCATTTGGCCGGTACGCAATTCATGGACCGTGACCAAGCCGCGTGCGATGAGCATGTCGCACAGTGCTTGCACCCAGATTTGGTAATAACTCAGGCTCAGGTATTGGGCTGGCGGCAATGACTCGCGAGCGCTGCGCATTTGGTCAATATTCCATTGGCCACTGGCTCCCATGGCCACGGTCAGCGCCATGGCCTGACGCTCCCAAGGGGCATGAAACAAGGGCTCGTTGGGCTCGGGTCGCACGGGGCCATGGCCCTGACAACCCCCCAGATCATGCACCCCGTTCATGCGCCACCCCCGGCGGTGGTTGAAGACAAACGCTGCACGGGCAAGGCCAGGCCTGTGCCAATCATGCTGTCGCGGGTCACCAGGCGTGCCAGTTGATCGGGGGACAGTCCTTCGCTGCCTTGCGGCCTTTGCGGGATGACCAGATAACGCACTTCGGCGGTGGAGTCCCAGACCTGGATCCGCTGGTGCTCGGGCAAGGTCACCCCAAATTGGGCCAGTACGGTACGCGGTTGCATGACCGCCTGGCTGCGGTATGGCGCGCTCTTGTACCAAACCGGTGGCAGGCCCAATACGGGCCACGGATAGCAACTGCAAAGGGTGCATACCACCATGTGATGCACACTGTCGTCGTTGAACAGCGCGACCATGTGCTCGCCCTGGCGCCCACCGTAGCCCATGTCGGCAATGGCTGCAGTGGCATCCTGAGCCAACCAGTTGCGGTAAGCAGGGTCGCTCCAGGCGCGCGCCACCACTCGAGCCCCGTTGTGCGGCCCGACCTCGGTCTCGTAGGTTTCAATGATGCGGTCGATGGTGGCGGCTTCAACATAGCCCTTTTGCGTGAGCAGACTGTGTAAAGCCCGCACCCGCACCTCCATCGGGTCTAGGTGCGAATGGTCGTTTGGGTGATCATGCTCATGGTCATGCCCAGGCTGGGCGGCTGAATCATGCGGTGTCTGGCTCATGGCTGCATGGTAATGGGAAAGGCGGGTCGCTCAAAGAGTTGATGCCCCCAGTGTCAGATGGGGTAGCCAAGCGACTGCTGCGCCAGACCCTACAATAGGCGGTTGTTCGCAGGCTGGCTCCAAAGGCTTTGCCTTCACCAACCATTGAATTCTTAACAGGGGTTATTCGTGCTGATATCCAACGCTTTTGCACAAACTGCGCCTGCCGCCGGCGGCGACCTGGGCTCTTCGCTGATGGGCATGTTGCCCTTGGTGCTGATGTTCGTGGTGCTGTATTTCGTCATGATCCGCCCCCAGATGAAACGCCAGAAAGAACATCGGGCCATGATCGAGGCGCTGGCCAAAGGCGACGAAGTCGCCACCGCTGGCGGATTGTTGGGTCGCATCACCCGTGTGGGTGACCACTCACTGGGCTTGCAAGTGGCCGATGGTGTCGAAGTCGAGATTCAGCGCTCCGCCGTCGTTCAGGTGCTGCCCAAGGGAAGTCTGAAGTCGGCATGAATCGCTATCCCGTTTGGAAATACGTCCTCATTGGGGTGGCCTTGCTATTGGGCGCGCTGTATGCGTTGCCCAATTTTTTTGGTGAATCACCGGCGGTGCAAGTCTCTCCGGCCAAGACCAGCGCCAAAATGGACGCTGGCTTGCAATCCCGGGTAGACGAGGCTTTGCGCGCGGCCAACATTGCTGTGCTGGCCAGTAGCATGGAGCCGAACACCCTCAAGTTGCGCTTTGCCAACACCGATTTGCAACTCAAGGCCAAGGATGCGGTGCAACGCGCCGTGAACCCCAATCCGGTCGAGCCAGCCTATGTGGTGGCCCTGAACTTGGTGTCGAGCTCGCCGAGTTGGCTCAGTAGCCTGAACGCGTCTCCCATGTATTTGGGACTCGATTTGCGTGGCGGCGTGCACTTCATGTTGCAAGTCGACATGCCTGCCGCCCTGACCCAGCGCGCCGAAGGATTGGCTGGCGATCTGCGCACCCAGTTGCGAGACCAGAATGTGCGCCACGGCGGCATCGCGCGAGCCGGCGAAGCCATCGAGTTGCGCGTGCGAGACGCGGCCCAGCTGCAGGCGGTCGAGCGCATCATGGCCGACCGCTTCAGTGATCTGGTGGTGCAAACCCAGGCCAGCGGCAGTGAAACTGTGCTGACCCTGCGTCTCAAGCCCGAGGCGGCGCGGCGTGTCCAGGAACAGGCCTTGAAGCAAAACATCACCACTTTGCACAACCGAATCAACGAGTTGGGCGTGGCCGAGCCGGTGATTCAACAGCAGGGCCTCGATCGCATCGTGGTCCAGTTACCAGGCGTGCAAGACACCGCCAAAGCCAAAGACATCTTGGGCCGTACCGCCACGCTGGAAGTGCGCATGGTCGACGAGTCTACCGAGGCCCGTAGTGCCGAGTTGGGCAGTGGGCCAGTGCCGTTTGGCAGTGAAAAATTCAACGAGCGCAATGGCCAGCCCTTGGTGGTCAAAAAACAGGTGATCTTGACGGGCGAAAATCTGACCGACGCCCAGCCTGGCTTTGACAACCAGACCCAGGAGCCGGTCGTCAACCTGACCCTAGACGGCAAGGGCGCGCGTATTTTCCGCGACGTGACCCGTGACAATGTGGGCAAGCGCATGGCCATTCTCTTGTTCGAGAAAGGTCGGGGCGAAATTGTCACTGCGCCCGTCATCCGCACCGAAATCGGCGGTGGCCGGGTTCAGATCTCGGGCCGCATGACCACGGTCGAGGCCAACGATGTGGCGCTGCTCTTGCGCGCCGGTTCATTGGCAGCGCCGATGGAAATCATTGAAGAACGCACCATCGGCCCCAGTTTGGGCGCCGAGAACATCGCCAAGGGCTTTAACAGCGTCACTTGGGGCTTTGTTGCGGTGGCCGTCTTCATGTGTGTGTATTACCTCTTGTTTGGCGTTTTTTCCAGCGTGGCGCTGGGCGTCAACCTGCTGCTGTTGGTCGCCATTTTGTCCATGCTGCAGGCGACTCTGACCCTGCCGGGCATGGCCGCCATGGCGCTGGTGTTGGGCATGGCCATCGACGCCAACGTGCTGATCA
>CAYMJT010000008.1:0-39908 GCA_964390775.1 uncultured Bordetella sp. | reverse complement strand
CCGCTTTGAATCGCCGCATGCAATTGAGCAATGCTCGACTCCACCAGCACAAAGGGGGACGAATTCATCAAAATTCCTTAGGCTTTTTTGCGGGCCGCCTGAGTCGACAGGGCCAAGGCCAACAAATTGCTGGCCATGGGACGAACCGCAGGACCGCTCTCTGGGGCATAGGCCATGTATTCCTTGATCGCCATCACCGACATCGGGTCACGGCTGGTTAAGGTGGCCAACAGACTTTGCAGGGCGCTATCGAGTTGACCACGGGGCACCACGGTGTTGACCAAGCCCACGGCTTGTGCGGCGTGCGCATCCAAGCGGGTTAGCGAGTAGGCCATAAAGCCAGCGGTCTTTTTGCCTACACGCTCAACAATGGCCGAAATGGCCAGGGTGGGCGGAAGGTTGTATTCCATCTCGGGGAGCTGAAAGACCGCACTTTCATCGGCCAAAGTCATGTCGCAGATGCCTGCAATGGCGCAGCCCAGGCCCAGCGCGTCACCGGATACAGCGGCGATCACCGGTACTGGGCAAAATCGGATGGCGTCATACAGGCCCATGATGGGGGACAACACCCGATCGCGCAGGTCGATGGGGCTGGGTTGCGGGCCAGCGGTCGAGGGGTCGCGACCACGGCAGAAATGGGGCCCACTGCCACGGATAACCACACAATGACCCTGGCTACCAGCTTGGCCGAGTTGACGGGTCATTTCGTGAATCATGGGCAAGTCGAACATATTGCCCGACTGTTCGCGGTGGATCGTGAGGGTGGTAACGCTGGCGTCGTGGTGGACTTGGATTTCGTTCATGATGGATCAAGTATCAAAGAGACTGTCCTAATGATCGCTTGAAAAATAAACCCGAGTTCTCGGTATTATCCCGAGTGAAATACAGCCTTGTTCCTGCCATCATGCGACACCTGACGGGAGAGTGTTGTTATGACTGAGACGGGTTATAAGTTTTCCAGCGCCCAAGCTGGCGATCACGACGAATTGAACGAACTGGTACAAGGTCAAGGCACCTACACCAGTGACATTTCTTTACCCGGTCAACTGCATGCCTGCTTTGTCCGCAGTCCCTGGGCCCATGCGCGCATCACTTCTCTCGACGTCACCGAGGCCCAAGCCATGTCCGGTGTGCGGGCCGTGGTCACCGCCCGTGATGTCGAGCAAGCCGGTCTGGGCCCCATCATGCCTCTGGTGGTGCTCAAGGGCAGCAACGGCCAAAACATGCACTGCTCGGGCATGCCTTTATTGGCCCACGATGAGGTTCGCCACGTCGGCGAACCGGTGGCGCTGGTCGTTGCCGACACCCTGGAGCAAGCCATGAACGGGGCCGAGGCGGTGCAAATTGACTACGACCCTTTGCCCTGCGTGACCGATTTGCGCGCTGCCATAGCCGCTGACGCACCGCAAGTTCAGGCCGTTGCACCTGGCAACATCGCTATGGATTGGACTTTGGGTGAAAGTGCCGAACTTCAGTCGGCCTTTGACCGCGCCCATCACATCGAACGCATCGAACTGGCTGACCCCATGTTGACCGGAGCCCCGATGGAGCCCAAGGCGGCCTTGGCCCAATACGATGCACAAACGGGTCGTTACACCCTGATCGCCAGTACCCAAGGGGTGAAAAACATCCACCATGTCCTCTCCACCCAAGTGTTCAAGGTGGCGGGCGAAAAAATTCGTGTCCTGACCCCCAAAGTCGGCGGCGGTTTTGGCCTCAAGTCGCAAACTTATCCAGAGCAAGCGGTGTTGTTGCTGGCGGCCCGCATCGCCGGTCGACCGGTGAAATGGACTGCCACCCGTTTGGAGTGTTTCCTGACCGATACCCACGGCCGCAATACGCACATCCATGGCGAAATGGCCTTTGACGCCCAAGGTCAAATCATCGGATTGCGCGCTGATTTCTTGTGCGGGGTCGGGGCCTACACTTCGGGCTACATCGGTGTGGTCAGCACCATGAACATCTACAACTGCCTCTCCAGCGTGTATCGCATGCCTGTCTTGTCCATGCGCTCGCGTCTGGTTCACACCCACGTCATGGCTGGGGGACCGTATCGCGGCGCCGGGCGACCCGAGGCCATTTATCTCGTCGAGCGTTTGCTTGATGCGGCAGCCCCCCGTCTGGGGCTCGGTCGGGTCGAGCTACGCCGGCGCAACCTGGTTCCGGCCCAGGCCATGCCCTACAAGGCAGCAAACGGTCAAACCTATGACAGCGGTGAATTCGAAGTCGTCATGGACAAGGCCTTGGCATTGTCCGATTGGGCTGGTTTCGAGGCTCGCCGAGAAGCTTCACGGCGTCAGGGCTTGTTGCGGGGCATCGGCATTTGCTGCTTTTTGGAGGTGGCCGGCGGCATTCTCGAAGAGCCCGCTGACATCCGCTTCACGCCCGAGGGCAAAGTAGCCCTACATCTGGGCTCGCAGGGCATGGGGCAAGGGGTCCATGCCATCTACCCCAAGCTGGTGGCACAAAAGCTGGGGGTCTCTTTGGCCAATGTGATCTTGGTCACCGGTGACAGCGATGAGGTGCCCGGTTCAGTGCCGACTGTGGCGTCGCGCACGACCATGATGGCGGGTACCGCCACCACGCTGGCCTGCGACGAGTCGATCCGCCGTGGCTTGCCTTGGGCCGCGCGAGCCCTAGAGGCTGCCGTCGATGACGTCCGCTTTGAATCGGGCCGTTATGTGGTGGCTGGCACCGATCACGGCATTGATTTATTGGCCGTCGCGGCTCAAATTCGTTCGGCCACCCAAGTGCCAGAAGGTTGGGCCAACACGCTGGACAACGTCAGTGTCTTTAAAGCCCCCTCATTGAACTACCCCAACGGATGCCATGTGAGCGAAGTCGTGATCGACCCCGAGACCGGGGTCGTCGAGTTCGTCTCGCACACGGCGGTCGACGACGTGGGTGTGATGCTCGATCCAGTGCGAGTCGAAGGCCAGATCATGGGCGGAGTAGCCCAAGGCCTGGGCCAGGTGTTGGGCGAAGTGCTGCACTACGATGAGCAAGGACAGTTGCTTAACGCCAGCTATATGGACTACCCCATGCCCCGCAGCGACAACATTCCACCGATGCGTTTGGCCCACCACGAGGTGCCTTGCACCACCCACCCGCTGGGCGTTAAAGGGGCCGGCGAGTCCGGCGTGGCCGGGGCCTGGCCAGCTGCGGTCAGCGCTGTGCTCGATGCGCTACGCACTCAAGGCATCGAACACATGGATTTGCCTTTTACCCCGGACCGTGTCTGGAAGGCATTGCACCCCTGATTGCCAACGGCTCGGGCCCCGCCAACAGGTCAAGGCCGAGCCATCGGCCCAGACAGTCTTGTAAAAACCCACCGTCTCCTACCCTGGTTTGATCCTCGGCCTGTTCGCAGGCCTGGGCGATGCTGTGACCCGCCAACATGTGACGGATCAATTCAGCCTCGGTGCCGATCAAACTGAGAAAATGCGGTTGCTCCCCTTTGCGCCAGACCAAAATATCGGTGGGCGTACCCAGTGTCTCCACGCCCGGCACCTCTTCGTCACGCTGGATCGCATGCCAGATTTCGGGCACCGATCGGGTCACCGTCATGAGACGTGCGTGTCCTCGCAGGGGATGAGAGCGGTGTAGCCAGTTCAAATCGGTGTCGGCCGCCAAATCCGATGGAGTCAGTGCCGGTTCGTCGCTGCTTGCAAAAACCGCATGCAAATGCCATTCCAGTGTGGCCAGTTCGAACAGTTCGGGATGCTCAGGGTAGGCCAGCGCCAAGGTTTTGGGGAAGTCGGGGTCGTAATCGTTCAGGTTGGCCGCCCGCGGCGGGTGACGCCGAGCATGTTCGCGGGCATGTGTTTCAAACAATGTGCTGCCCATATAGAGCATGGTTTTGTCGTAAGTGTCGGCCAAGGCCTCGGCCAATCGGGACGCATAAGCATGGTGATACACCCCGAAACGATGCCCAGGCGCTAAATTCGGCAGGATGGGGGCTTCGTCGGTCAGGGTCTCGGCCAGCACGCTGGCAGTCCAGTCCTTTTGTATTTCACTCAAACCGCAATTGCTAGGCTTCAGATCCCACACGAGGACGGGTTGTTGCGACTCGATCTGTGGGCTGGCGTCTTCGACATGCCCCGCGCTGATGTCGCGGGCGATTTGCAATTCCTCGATCAACTCGGCCAAGGGCGGAATGTGATCGTCACGCTCGATCATGGTCGCCACCGGGCCGAACAGGTCGCAGGCTTGTGCGTACAGTTGCCAAACCTCGCTGCAAACGGGGTGATCATGGGTGTCGATGATGACGTCAGGTTGTCGGGTATGTCCTGCCAGATGGATTTGTTGGATCCGATGGACCGGCATGGCCTTGAGGTAAATCGCCGGGTCAAAACGGTGGTTCACTGAACTGACATACACATTGTTGACGTCAAGCAGCAGCAGGCAGTCGGCTTCCTGGGCCACATGACTCAGAAATTGCCACTCACTGCAGGCCGAGTCGGAAAATTCAATATAGCTCGACACATTCTCGATCACCAATTGTCGGCCAAGCACGTCTTGTGCTTGACGGATCGAACGGATCACGTGTCGAGCACTTTCTTCGGTATAGGGTACGGGGTTGAGGTCGTGCAGACGGGTGTCGCCCCATTCTGACCAACATAAATGGTCTGATACCCACATTGGCTGGATGCGATCAGCCAAGGCTTTGAGGCGACGCAAGTAGACGGGGTCAGGCCCATTGGCACTTGAGAGTGACATGGCGACACCGTGCATGGCCATGGGGTAATCGGCACGCAGACGCTCTAGAACCGTCCATGGACGACCGCCTTGGATCATGAAGTTGTCTGAAATGATTTCTAGCCAGTCTACAGATTGGCGCTGAGCCAGAAAATCGGGGTAATGAGGTGTGCGTAAACCCAGGCCGAAGCCTGGGTGACGGGTGATGCCATTTTTCAATCGAAGTAACCGGGGTGCATCAAGCCTTGACGTCGCCGATCACACCGCCCTTACCCAAACAGGATTTAGCGCTCTCGGCCTTGAAGCCCTGGCCTTTACAGCCATTTTGACCCTTGCAGGCGTTATCGGCGGTTTTGCAGTCAGCCGTGCCTTTGCAGGTGTTGATGTTGTAGCAGTGCACTTTGTCGTCGGCGCCGACGGCAGCACCCGAAGAGCCTTTGGGCGGCGTGGCTGCAAAGGAGGTCGAAGCGATCGCCAATGCGGCGGCGGCCAAGGTCAAAGCGGTGGTGGTTTTGGACATGCATGTCTCCAGTGAAAGTTGAATAAACGCCCCAGAGTGAATCCAGGTGCCCAAGGTAATTCGTCAAATCGCTCAAAAAGGTTACATAAGAACTAAAAAATAAAATTTTTGAGGATAAAAGAATATAATTTGAGCTTGTTTTTTTGGACGAGGCCCCTTTGTCAAATGCCGCGCTGTTAATTGAGGCCAAACTCAAAGCCCTTATGCAGGCGGCGATGGGTGGCTGCCCAAGGTCATATCATCGGTTTTTGTCCGATCTCACCCCGCTCTTGCGAGGCTACTTTAGGCGTCGAATCAGCCATTCAATGGCCGATGTTGAAGACCTGACTCAAGAGGTACTCATGGCCTTGCATCGGCGCCGGGAAAGCTATGACCCAAGCTTCCCAGTCACAGCCTGGGTTTATGGGATTGCACGCTACAAGCTGATCGACCTCTATCGCAGTATGCAACGCGAGCCCGAGTGGGTCGATTGGACCGAGTGTGAAGCTTTCCCGGCCTCGTCCATGGCGCTTGCACCCGATGGCACCGAGGCCCAAACCGATGTGCTGGCCTTGTTGGCCGAACTGCCAGGGGGGCAGCGCGAAGCCATACGCTTGGTCAAACTCGAAGGTTGGAGCGTTCTTGAGGCTTCGCAGATGACGGGGCAATCCGAGGCCGCTGTGAAGGTCAACATACACCGCGGCCTGCGCCGACTGAGTGCAATCTGCCAGGAAGGGTCTCGATGAATACCGAAGAGTTGATCAATCGCTTGTCGAGCCAGTTGAATGGGGGATGGTCGATGCGCTCGCGGCGCGCATGGACTCCCCTGGTCTTGGGCTTATCGGTGAACCTTGTATTTTTGGTGAGTTGGTTTCCCCTCAACGGTTGGGTCGCTTTAAGAAACCCGACGCCCGAACTCGTTTGGCGCGGAATGTTCCTGATCGTTTGGACGTTTTGGGCTGGACAGTTGGTGTGGCGATTGCAAGAACCCGCACAGGCTTGGCGGGTGCGTTGGCAGGGGGGCGCGGTTCTGATGGCGCTGTGCTTGTTGTTGGTGCTGATCTCACTGGCCTGGGTTGAACCTGAACAGCGTTGGGGTATGGTTCTCGGACAAAGTTGGTTTCTGTGCTCGATCTCGATTGGCTTCTTGGCGTTGCCCTTGTTCATGGCGGGCCTGTATACGGCTCGCCAATGGGCCGTCACGCGCCCCACATTGACTGGGGCCGCCTTGGGCTTATGCTCCGGCACCATCTCGGCCTTGCTCTACACCCTGCATTGCACTGAAACCGAGCCTGTGTTCGTTCTGGTTTGGTACGGTTTGGGCGTTGGCTTACCCACGGTCCTGGGCGCTTATGTGGGAAGACGATTCTTGGGTTGCTAAAAAAAAACGGGCCCAAAGGCCCGTTAGGATCAGAGCGTGTTTTCAGCTCATTTCTTGGCGTTTTCAGCTTCGTACTTCTTGCGGGCCTGGGTGTAGTAGTTCACCACCTGACGCACGTTCTTGGCGCCTTCACCCTCCAATTTCTTGAAGTAGCTATCGTTGGCTTCGTTACCAGCCTTCAAAATGGCTTGTTCATCGGCGGGGGTGGAGAAAACGAACTTGATGCCGTTCTTCTCAGCCCACTGCTTTTTGATCTGCTCTTCTGAAGTGACCAGCTGGCTGGCATAGCGCACACCGTATTCGTTGCGCAAGTCGACCAGCATTTTTTGAGTGGCCGGGGGCAGGGCGCGGAATTTCTTGCCCGACATGAAGAAGGCCGAGCCGATCACGCCGCCGTTGCCACGCAATCCAGGTGGGTTCATCATGTGCACGTGCTTGACGACCTCGTTCAACTTGAACACATTCGAGAGCAAAATCACCAGCTCGCCCAAGGCGTCGAGGGTGCCGCGATCCATGGCGGGGTACATATCGGGGAACACCATGAACACCGGGTTCCAGCCCAAGCCTTTGTAGAAGTCGGTGCGGGCGCCACCGTAGGTGCGCAGGGTTTTGCCTTTCAGCACATCCATATTGCTCAAAGGCACCTTGGTTCCGACCGGGGCCAGGCCGCTGATGTGCGACATCAGAGGAACGATGTCGTTTTTGGCCATTTCGGCCTTCAGGTCAGGCTGGTTATCCAGTGCGTCCAGGGCGGCCTTGACAGCGGCCACATAGTCATCGCCATAGTTGAACATATGGTCCAGCGCCATGTAGTTGGGCAACTGGGCGGGGTGGTACGAGCTGCTGATCCAGGCCGCATCAGCGATGCCGGACTGAATGCCTTGCAAGGCGTCGGCCCACTTGACCAGCGAGTCAGACCAGAAGAATTGGATTTTGATCTTTCCGCCCGAGCGCTTTTCGACTTCGCTGCCCCACCATTTGTGCAGTTCGCCGAACCACGATTTTTCAGCCGTGGGAACGGCCACTTTCCAGGTCTGCTGCTGCAGCTCTTGTGCCACGGCAGCGGTGCCGATGGAAAACGCGGCCAACACAGTGGCCAGGGTTTTCAGTACCAGTCTTCTCATGATGATGACTCCTTGGGTTAAAAGAACTTGTTGGAAATGTCGCAAACGCTCAGCCCAGGCCGGGGTCTTCGGCTTTGGGCATGGCGCTGATGCCGGCGTAGGTCTCACGGCCAGCAGCCAGATAGAAGGCTTTGATGACGTTGATCACCAGTTGCAAAGCCATGAGGCTCAAGCCAAACGCAAACAGGGTTTTAAACGGCCACAGCGGAAAACGCAAGACCGCCAGTCGATACTCCATCAACTTGATGGAGTTTTCGGCGATGCTCCAAGCTGAAAAAGACAAGAAAATAAAAGCCACGGCCGCAAGCAGGTTACACATGCCGTCCAGAAAGTGACGCGTCCGGTTGCTGAGATTGTCGGTGGCAAAGGTGACATTCACATGCCCCCCTTCCAAGGCCACCAGGGCAACGCCAAAATACACCGAAACCACCAGCAGGGCTTCGACCAACTCGACGGTGACTGGGAAGGGCATCGAGAGTTTGCGGCCAAAGACGTTGATGAAGATGACCACCGTCATGATCACCAAAGGAAAGGCAATCAGGTAGGGGATAAAACGCCGGTAAAAGGCCTCGTAGGCCATGATGAGTTTTTCCATGGTGTTGTTCTCCCTACGCTTAGCGCATGTCTTTCATGAGGTCCGGCAACCAGGTGACGATCTCCGGGAAAACCGTCATCAAAAAGACGGTGATCAGCATCAGGAACACAAAGGGCAAAGAGCCGGCAAAAATATCGCTTAATTTGACCGAGTCGCCCAGGGCGCCTTTCATGACAAAGCAGTTCAGGCCCAAGGGCGGAGTAATGGTGCCGATGGCCATCATGACCACCACCACGACACCGAACCACACCAGGCTCATGCCGGCGTCGGTGATCAGCGGGGCCAAAATCGGCATGGTCAGAACCATCATGGAAATTGCGTCCAGGAAGCACCCCAGGAATAAATAAAGCACCACGATGCCCACCATCAGAGCCCAGAAACTCAGGTCCATGCCTTTGATCCAACCGGTCATGGTGGACACCACTCCGGTCGTGGACAAGAAGGTGGCAAAAATATAACCAGCCCCCAGCAACATGAAGATCATGGCTGTGACCTTGGCGCTGTCAATGAACGAGAAACGAACCCGCTCCCAGGTCAGATTGCCACGCACCCAAACCAAAAACAGCGAGCCGACCACGCCGACTGCAGCGGCTTCGTCCGGGGTGGCGATACCCGTGTAGATGGCACCCAAGACCACAGTGAACAAAATAGCGGCGGCCCAAAGCCGCTTGAGCGTGGCCAGTTTGGCGGCCCAAGAGGTGTCCAAATCACTGGAGATCGGGGCAGCTTCGGGGTACATGCGTGCGTACAGGGTGACGCCGGTGGCCATGAGCACAGCCGTCAAAATGCCAGGCATGATGCCAGCGATCAACAATTGGCCCACCGAAGTTTCGGTGATGATGCCGTAAAACACCATCAAGATGCTCGGTGGGATCAGCACATCCAGGCAACCCGCCGAAGCGACCACACCCAGGGCCAATTTGGGGTTGTAATTGGCGCGCTGCATCTCGGGCACCGCGATTTTGGAGAATACCGCCACCGCTGACAGCGATGAACCCGAGCAAGCCCCAAAAATCGCCGACGAGTAGACGGTGGCAACGCCCAATCCTCCAGGCACCCGGCCAAACCAGGCTTTGGCGGCGTCATAAGCGTCTTTGCCCAAGTCAGCATAAAAAGCCAAAGTGCCCATCAAGATGAACAAGGGCAGCGCCGACAGGGTGAAGTTGGAGGTGTAACTGAACAAGCCCGTCGGGATGAACTTGAAGGCCGCATCCAGGGGGTAAACCAGCATCATGCCGCCCAAGCCCACCACGGCCATCCCGTACGCGATGGGCATGCGCAGCATGGTCAGCACAATGAACAGGCCAAAGCCCAATAGTCCGATGGTGAGTTGATCCATGGAGTCTCCTTTTAGTTGTTTTTCGGGGCGCCGGGTTGGTTTTGCGGCAGCGACTGAACAAAGGCATCGAGTTTCATGAGGCGCTCAAAAATGCCCATGACTTGGGGGATCGACGAAAAGTCGGAGATGCCAAACAACTTGGCCCCGACCACTTGAGAAGCCAGGCACAAATCGGCCACGGTCACCTGATCGCCGTGGCTGTAGGCCCCCCCGCGCGGGTCCAACGCCAGGGCGCGCTCATAGGCTTGCAGGGCCAACAGGCTGAAGTGCTGCAGCCAGGAGTTGCGTGTGCCCTCATCGAGTTTGAGGGTGTTTTGCAGATAGTTGCGCACACGTGGCACGACCAACGGGTGGCCGTCGCTGGCGCACAAATGGGCCAGCGCCAGCACGCGTGAACGATCCACCGGGCTAGACGGCATCAGCGACGGGCTCGGGTAGGCGTGATCGAGGTAATCGAGAATGGCCATCGACTGAAACAAGGGCCGATTCAAGCCTTCGACCACCAGCGCAGGCACCGCGCCTTGGGGGTTGATTTTCAGGTAGGCCGGGTCGTGTTGTTCGCCCGCCAGCAGATTGACCGAAATTTCTTCAAATCTTACCCCCTTCAGGTGTAAGGCGGCACGCACGCGGTACGCGGCCAATGATCGCCAAAAGCCATAAAGCTGTAGGGACATGTGAGAGGGTTCCTTGTGTTGCAAAACCAAGCTGTAATGATCAAAGTGATCAATTGACCAACAACCAATATGGTAGTTGGCGCAAGGGGGTGATTTCACTCGTACAAACCCGAACCAGGCGCAGCGCCTGGGATGGGTGCGCCCCCAGGTGAATGCATGCTCCGTCAAATTGGACTGACAGGCGGCATTTCATCCGTGCGTTGCCAAAAAATCGCCCAATAACCGATTGAACAACTCGGGTTCTTCCAAGTTGATGCCATGCCCGCTGTCGGGCAGCACAGCCAGCTGCGAGTGAGGGATGGTGCGCTTGAGCATCAACGATGGATCTAGGCACGGTTCGTCGGCGTCGCCCACCATGATGAAGGTCGGCGCGGTGATGCGGGCCATCTCGGTTTGCAGTGTATACAGACTGGGGCGACGCCCCTGGTATCCGATCGAGGTCAGACCCGAGCCCTGAGCCGAGTGCTCGCAGAACTGACGCACGAACTCGGCATGTCCTCGTGGGTTTTTGCGCAAGAAGGGAAGACGAGTGGGGCCGTGGCAGTAAGTGGCTCCAACTTGTGCCATGCCGTCGCGCATCAGCGATGCCCCCAGGGCGGCCGAGTCTTTTTTAAAATTTTCGTGAACGTCGGGGTGTGAGCCAGTGCCGCAACCCGCCAGGGTCAGCGTCAAGGCCCTATTCTGTTTGGGGTGTTGTGCGTACCGTATACCGAAGTGCAGGGTGGCAAAAGCCCCCATCGAAAGGCCTACCACATGGGCCCGATCGACTTGCAGCGCATCGAGTACGCAACGGATGTCCTCGCTGACCCGCCACTGGGAATAATCGTCGGCCGATTCCGGTACGCTGGAGGGTAAATAGCCTCTGGCGCTATAGGCCACGCAACGGTAACGACGCGAAAAATAACGCATTTGGGGCTCCCAACTTCGATGGTCGCCAGCAAATTCGTGTACAAACAGCAAAGTGGGGCCACTGCCCGCTTCTTCGTAATACAGGCGTTGTTGATCGTCGGTGTGGAGGTAAGGCATGGACCGATTATGAGCAAGGCTGGGGCCCGAAGGAATGCAGGAACACCCGAGTGCCAGGACTTGAGTTTTTGGGGTTCGGGTCGAATCCCGATGAGAACAATATAGGAATTCTGGCATGTGGCGTTGTGAATGCAGCGCACGCTTGGGGCGTGGCTGGCGGTTTTGCGAGTCTTGTGGTCGGCCTGTCGCCCAGTCCGAGGCCGAGACGCACCCATTGCAGGTGGCTTTGCCCGCACCCCTGGACTCACCCGAGGCCAAGGCGGTTGGTTTGAATCCTGCTATGGGGTTGGCCGATCAGTCGCAGGCCATGGCATCGGACACTTCAAGCCCAACACCAACTCCAGCGGCCGCTGCGCTCAAGGCCCCAGCCGTGCTGATTGGACATTTTGACTGGCGCTTTTTGCTGGCCCCGATCCTGATTGGTTTTGTTTTGGGTCTGTTTGTGGTCTGGCTCAGCCCTTGGATCCTGTTGCTCACGGTGGCTTTGGGGGCCGTTTGGGGAGGGCGCCGTTGGCTGGCGGTCCAAAGCGCCATGCGCGACTTCGAGAACGAGTGGGTGTTTGACAAAGTGGTCGCCTATGGCGCTTGTGCTCTGGGGGCGCGGGCCTGGTGGCCCAGTGGCATTTTGTACTTGACCGACCAGACCTTGAAATTTAAGCCCTTTAATCACACCAACGAGCGCGAGGTTAGCCTGGACCCGGCTCGCCTGACTGGTTTCGATTTCCCCGAAAACTTCAGTTGGCCCGCAGATTGGCGCTGCTTTCTGGTGGCGTCCAACTATGGCCCAGTGTTTGGAACCATGAAGGTGTTTGACCGGGTGGTCTGGGAGCAAACCCTTAAAGAGGCCAAAATCAAGGCCTGTTCTAACCCTGTTTCGGAGTTGCCATGACCGAGCCCGAAAGCACACCCAGCACCACGACCCAAGCGCAACCCCAAACTGCGCCCCAAGTCAAACCTAAAGCCAGGGCCAAAGCCCAAGCCCCGGCTTCAAGCAAGGCTGGGCCCCAGGTCAAGGCCACCGTCAAAGCCCAGCGCGCATCCAAGGTCAAAACTCCCGCAAAAGCCAAGGCCCCCGCCAAACCCGAGCGACATTGCGGGGCATGCCATGGCCAGGTCGCCCTGAAGGCCCGCTATTGCCGACATTGCGGTATGTCCCTTTCGGTCGATGTGCCTGCCAACCCGTTTTTACCGCCACCCCCCAAGCCCTGGCGACCCAGCCGCATTCCCAAGCGCCAGCATGGCCTCGTTGTGCCCATGCCCAAGCCAGAAATGGCCGCCGCCACGGAAACCTCTTTAGCCAGATTGACTGAGCAATCACCGCAATCAGCACCGCAAAATAGTCCTGAGCCGATGCCACAGGTCTCAACCAACCCCTCGGCAACGCCATCGCTAGGGCCATCACCCAGTCGCATGCCCAGTGCCACACCGTCGGGGCCACTCGGTATTCAGTTGGCGGTGACTTTGCCGGGTTCCGATCCAGTGTCGCGGGCGCCGCTCGAGCGCTTGCATGAGCCCGCCCTCAAGCCACAGCCACAGTCACATTCACATTCACATTCACATTCACAGTCTCGCCCCGCCGAGCCCGCCTTCAAAATATCGCCGCGCCCACCTTCACCGGCGCTCAAGCGCGCGCCGCCCCAAGTCTGGGATCCGTTGCCCGAGCTTGAGCGTCGACTCTCTGATCTGGCCCAATCACACGAACGAATCAAGCCGCGACTGGTCCGAGCCGAGATGTCCAAGCGTCGGGTGCCTAAACTCTAGGGAAGCTCAAGGCAAGGGCGGGTGGCGTTCGCGCAGCTCGCGTTTAAGGACCTTGCCGATTTCGCTGCGTGGCAGGGCATCGAGTTCAACCACGGCCGCCAAGCGCTGTACCTTGCCCACGCGCTCATTCACCCACATCTTGAGCGCCTCTTGCTGGCCGGGGGCTTTGGCGCTTTCGCGCAGCACCACATAGGCCACGGGCGTCTCGCCCCAAAGCCTTGACTTGACTCCTACCACGGCGCATTCGGCTACCTGGGGGTGTTGTCGGATCACTGCTTCGAGGTCTACTGGGTAGACATTGAAGCCGCCCGAGATAATCATGTCTTTCTTGCGGTCACCCAGCATCAAGAATCCATCGGCGTCAAATCGGCCCACATCTCCAGTTCGTATAAATCGCTTGCCCTGGGTGTCGAACCACTCGACCTCGCGGGTTTTGTCGGGCAAACGGTGATAGCCCTTCATCATGGCCCCCGAACTGCCCACGACCTCACCGCTTTCGCCGGGGCCGACCTCTCGCCCCTGTTCGTCGATCAGTCGAATGTCGTGTCCCTGGGCGGGGCGACCCACGGTGTGTAATTTGTCAGGGTGCAAGTGGCAATGCAGTTCGGTGCGTCCGCCACCTTCGGTCATGCCGTAGTACTCAGTCAGCCCTCCTGGCCAACGGCGCATGATGTCGCGTTTGAGCTCGGCCGAAAATGGGGCGCTGGTGCAGAACTTGGCCTTAAAGTGACTCAGGTCATAGCGATCAAACTCGGGGTGGTCCATCAGGCGCTGGTATTGAACCGGGACCAACATGGTGTGGGTCACCCGATGGCGCTGGGCCAGTTCGAGGTAAGCTCTGGCGTCAAATTTCTTCATCAAAATCACTGTCCCGCCCAAAGTGAGGGCGGGAATCAGACTGACCAGGGTGGTGTTCGAGTACAGCGGCGTCGAGTTCAGGCACACCGTCTCGGGACCATAACCGTTGTCGCGGGCACGCTCGATTTGGGTCCAGCGCATGCCAAAGGGCTGCAAGATCCCTTTGGGCAAACCCGTGGTCCCCGAAGAGTAAATCAGATTAAAGGGCCAATCGGCTTGTGGTGTCACCGCGCGCGGGGCGACCCGGGTTTCAATCCAGTCGTGCCAGGCGCGTCCCACCCCCGAGTCGTCCAAGGCGATGCGCGGCAAGTTTGCTTGGGCGGGCGGGAGCCTGTCCAGGGTTTCGGCGTCGGTGAACAACAATCTCGCTTGAGCATTGTCCAACATGGCTTGCAGGTGTTCGGCGGTGCTCGACGGAGCCAAGGGGGCCACCACCACCCCGCACTGAACACAAGCCATGAAAGTCACCACATAGGCCAGCGATGTGGCCGCACAAATGGCGATCACATCGCCCTGGTGCAGGCCGTCGCGTTGCAAGGCGGCAACCACATGGTTCTTCAGTCTGGCGAATTCGACGTGGCTGATGGCCGCATCGTCCAGGACGAGTGCGGAATGGTCCTTGGGTTTCATGCGGGCATTATCGGCCACACCCTGCCCACTTTGGACAGGCTTGAGTTGAAATCAGGCCTAAACTCGGGCCATGACCAGTCACCATGCTCCCTCCGAGTGGATCGACTCGCGCTTCGCCTTGCGCAGACTTTTGGCCACCTTGGCCATCATGGCCTTGGGCAACGGGGCCATGTATGTGGTTTCGGTGGTCTTGCCCTCGGTCCAAACCGAATTTGGCATCAGCCGCGCTGACGCTGCCATGCCCTACACCTTGCTCATGCTGGGTTTTGGGGTGGGCGGTATTTTCATGGGCAAGGTGGCCGATCGATTCGGCGTCTTGCCAACCCTGGTGTGGGGTGGTTTGGCCACGGGTGTGGGCTATGTGCTGGCAGCGCGAGCTGAGGGCATGTGGTCTTTCAGTCTGGCGCATGGCCTGATTCTGGGGTTGATGGGCTGCGCTGTGACCTTTGCCCCACTGATGGCGGATACAGCCCAGTGGTGGAATCGTCGCCGGGGTGTCGCGGTGGCGGTCTGCGCCAGCGGCAATTATCTGGCGGGCGCCTTCTGGCCGCCTGTCATTCAATGGGGCATCGCCAATTGGGGTTGGCGTGATACCTACACCGCCCTGGGCTTGATTTGTGGCGGTGGTATGTTGCTGCTCTCGCTCATGTTTCGCCTGCGCCCACCCTTGGCCGCCGAGGTGGTCAAGCCTTCCAGTGCGGCCTCGTCTGCGCCTGCAACGGCCTGGGTCAGCGAGACGCCGCTGGGCATGAATCGGGTTCGAGCTTTGTTTTTGCTGAGCGTTGCCGGAGTGGCGTGTTGCGTCGCCATGTCCATGCCGCAGGTGCATATCGTGGCCTATTGCACTGACCTGGGATTTGGTCCGGCGCGTGGGGCCGAAATGTTGTCTCTCATGTTGGCCTGCGGTATCGTCAGTCGCTTGGTCTCGGGTCATATTTGTGACCGCATCGGTGGCTTGCGCACGCTTTTGCTGGGTTCGGTCTTGCAAGGAACGGCCTTGTTATTGTTCTTGCCGTTCGAGGGCTTGGCGTCGCTCTATCTGGCCTCGGCCCTGTTTGGACTGTTTCAGGGTGGCATCGTGCCATCGTATGCCATCATTGTGCGTGAGTATTTCCCGGCCGTTCGCGCCGGGGTGCAAACCGGTACCGTGATCATGGCGACCTTGCTGGGCATGGCGCTCGGTGGCTGGATGTCGGGCGCCATTTTTGACCTGACTGGCAGCTACAAAGCGGCGTTTGTCAACGGCATCGCCTGGAATCTGCTGAACTTATCCATTGCGCTTTACTTCTATCGCCGCGCCAGAGGCATGGGCCAGTTGCGCTGACTCCACACACCCGATCTGAACAGATCCTCTTAAGATCTCAAGGCCTGGGTCATGCGCTCGCAAAAATCAGCGAAGTGGGCCGAGTTGAGCCAACGCACCACGATCACAGCGTCGAATGCGGGCTCGATCCAGACATAGTGACCACCGGCCCCGACCATGAACCAAGCCTGCTCGCTGGTCCCCGGGAAATTGTGCCCCTGCGGATTGAGCCAGGTGAGCATGCCGTAAAAGGGGGCCAGAGGACAGGGCCGGGTCATGGAGCGCACCCAGTCGGCCGGCAATAGCTGTTGTTCTTTGCCTTGAACAAGCCAACGCCCACCCGTTAACAGCATTTGCGCGATCCGGGCCTGATCCAGGGCCGATATCGACACCCCACCACCCCAGTGGGTGCCGCCCGGCACCGATTGCACCCGACGGGGGGCCAGGGTGCCCCGGGCCGGCAAATCAACCCAAGCTTGGTCGTAGCCGCGCCATTCAAAGCCTTGGCCTGCCCCCAGGGGTTGCAAAATCTCGCGTCGAAAGACTTCGGGCAAGGCCTCTTGGTACAGGTGCAGCAAGGCCAGCGACAACTGGTTGATGCGCACATCGTTGTATTCCCAATAGCTGCCGGGGGTTTGCAAGGGGCGGGCGCTACCCTTGACGCCTTCAACTTTCTTTGGGTCGTGCGCCACGTGTCGATAGCGATCGACGGTATCGGGCAAGCCCAGGCAATCGCCCTCCCACTCGCTGACCTGGGTCAGCAAATGGGTCCAGGTGATGCTGCGGTTGTGTGCTGAATCAAAACCAATTCCGGGCAAGCATTGCGCCACGGGCTGATCAGGGTCGGGCAACAAACCGTCGCGATGCGCCACCCCAGCCAGCAGAGCCAAATAGGTCTTGGCGACACTAAAGGTCAGATCGGCTCGCTCGGGTGTGCCCCAGCGACACAGTTCCTTGCCGTGCTGCAAGACCAGACCGCTCACCCCACCCCGCGCATGCACGGGCCCGAGCAGCCGGTTGTAAGGCGGCGGGTCTTCGTGGTGCACGCCCCAACGTTGCGGGTCATGGGCCGGGTCACGCGGCCAATCCACCTCGTGGGCCTGGGCATATTCAATGGCATTTGCAAAGCGACTCACAAGGCTTGTCCTCCGTCCACGGCCAGGGTCTGGCCTGTGACCCAACTGGCCATGTCACTGACCAAGAATAGGGCCGCTTGCGCCACTTCCTCGGGCTGGCCATAGCGTCCCCAGGGAATGCGAGCCAAGGTGGCGGCATAAAGAGCGGGATTCTCGCGCTCGGCCACCTCCCATACCCCGCCCTCGAAATAAATGGAGCCAGGGGCGATGTTGTTGACCCGGATGCCCTTGGGAGCCAGAACCACGGCCTGGGTTTTGGTGTACTCCATCATGGCTGCCTTGATGGCGCCGTAAGGCGCGGTGCGGGGACTGGCTTTCAGTCCCGCAATGGAGGTGATGTGCAAAATGGCACCGCCGCTGCGCATGTGGGGAATCACCCGGCGTGCGCAACGCACGCTGCCCAGTAGATCAACCTGAATGCAAGCATCCCAACCTGCTTCGTCGTCGCTGCGGCCAAAGCCCGAGGCGTTATTGACCAAAATGTCTATGCCTCCCAGTGCTTGTCGGGCCTCATCCACCCAACGGTCGATGTCTGCGCTCTGGCTCAGGTCGCACGTCATCGCAGCCACCATTTGCCCGTGCTGTTGCAATGCTTGTTGAGCCAGCGTCAGCCCTTGGGCTTGGCGCGCGCATATCGCGATATCGGCACCGGCGCGGGCCAGCGCATGGGCAATGGCCAAGCCGATGCCCCGGCTGGCTCCCGAAATCAGGGCCTTTTTGCCTTTTAAGCTCAGTGGGTTCATGACGGTGTTCAGGCGGCGGCGACCGCATTGGTCTCGGCGCCCAGGCGCAGGGCTTCGTTGACGCGCGGCATGACCTGATGCGCCATGAGTTCCATCGAGCGCCGCCCCAAGGCGGGTTCAACCAGATCCATGCCAGCGTAAACGATTTCACCAAAGTCACCCACTTGCTCGCGCAGGGCCAGAATTTGGTCCACCACCTGATTGACCGTGCCACAGATGACCAACTCATCGAGTAGTCGATCGAGGGTTACATGGCTATCGTCTTCGTCGACATGTTTTTTAAATATCACATGCCGTTTGGAGATCATCATCTTGGTCAACATCTGACGGTAGTAATAGCGATAGGGGCTTCGCGGATCGCTGCGGCCATAGCGCTGCGCGGTGGCGCTGTCGTCGGCCACGAAAATGGTGCGCGCCACTCGCCAATCGGTGTTGCGAGCTTTTTGTCCCGCTAAGTTTTTGCCTTGCACATAATTGTCCCAATGGCTGTTGAGCCAGTGTGGCAACAAAAAATTGGCGGACATCGGGTGAAAGTCGCGTTGCCCCATGGCGATCACGCCCTTGGAGTGAGGCGCCACGACCGTACCGACGATTTCCGGTAGGGGTTTTTGGAAAGGCTTCATCAATACGCCGCGACCGATCTCGGGGATCTGGGTTTGGCGGGTGCTGACCTTGAAACGGTTGTCGGCAAGGTCGATGTCATAGGGGGGCTCGCCTTGCCAAATGGCCAAAATCACGTCGATGGCCTCGGCGAACATTTTGTTACGGTCCTGATCCAAAATGCCCAGGGCTTCGGCATCCGAAGCCAAAGCACCGGGCGAGATGCCGAAGATGAAGCGACCTTTGGCCAGATGATCGAACATGGCAGCCTGCGAGGCAATCAGCGTGGGGTGTGAGTGCGACAGATTGGAGGTGCCTGAGCCCAGCTTGATTTGGCGCGTCTCGGGCAACAAGGTGGCCAAAAACATCAAGCTGTTGGTCACATTCTCAGCCTTGTCGGTCAGGTGCTCACCGACAAAAGCATCGTAGAAGCCCAGTTGATCGGCATAAATGATGGTTTGCCGATCTTCGTGCAAGGTTTCGGTGGTGTCGCGCTCCAGTGGGTGCAGCGGCATGGTGAAATAACCCAGTCTCATGATCAAGCTCCTTAAGACCCTATTGTCCAATGATCAGGCCGTCTTGGCTGTCATCATTGTCATGTGGGCGAATCAATTCGGAGCAACTTGGGGGAAAACCCGATGTTGATGCTCGCCCATTCCAGTTTCAATCACGGGGAGTGAAAACGGTCATCCCATCCATTGGAGTAGTGTTTATGCAAACTTTCAAGTCCTGGCGTCGCGTTTTTCTGGCGGTGACGCTCGGTGGCACCGTGTTGTCGGCCTGGGCCCAAAGCGGGGCTTACCCCAATAAACCGATTCGCATGATCGTGCCCGCTGGCACGGGCGATAGCTGCGACATCTTGTCGCGCGTGATCGGCCCCAAACTGGGCGAGCGCCTCGGGCAGGCCATTGTGATCGACAACAAACCCGGCTCCAGCGGCCAGTTGGGCCTGACCCTGATCAAGCAAGCCCCTGCTGACGGCTATACCCTGGGTTGCGGTCAAGGCGGTAATTTGGTCGTCCTGCCCCTGGCCATGTCCAAAGTGGCTTACGATTCACGCAAAGATTTTGCTCCCATTGCCATGATGGCGTCCAACTTTTTGGCGCTGGTGGTACGCAACGACGCCCCCTACAAGACCACCCAGGAACTGATCGCCTATGCCAAGGCCAACCCGGGCAAGGTGACCTTTGGCACCAACGGCGAAGGGGCCTTCCTGCATTTCGCCACAGAATACTTCAGCCAGATGGCCGGTTACGAATACCTGCACGTGCCCTACAAAGCGATCTCCGATGTTTTTACTCAGATGATGGGCAGCCAGATTGATGCTTCCATGGCCTCTTACATTTCAGTGCAACCCATAGCGGCTGGCGGCAAGATGCGCATGTTGGGCATTGCCCGCGCCCAACGGCTGCCCGAATTACCCGACGTGCCAACCTTGGCCGAGACGGTGCCGGGTTTCACATCCGGCGGCTGGTTTGGCATCATTGCTCCGGCTGGGACACCCAAAGATATCGTGGCCCTTTTGAACCGCGAGATCAACACCGTGCTCAAAATGCCCGATGTGCAGCAACGCATGAAGCAATTGGGTCTGGATGTGCACACTGAGCCCCCCGAGTTTTTCAGCGAACTCATGGAGCGCGATTTTGTCGCCTGGGGCAAGGTGCTCAAGCGTATGAATTTCAAGCCCATGTAATTAGGGGGCTGCATGCCAGCCCGCATGATGCGGGCTTTTTATGATTTTCTTGGTGCTGGAACCAGCACCAAGGCCATGGCCAGCAAAATAAAGCCCAAGGCCATCAGGTCTTCGCGGGTGATCTCTTCTTCCAACACCAACGCACTGCCAAACACGCCAACGACTGGCACCAACATGATGGACAGTCCACTGGCCACCGGCGTTAGCTTACGAGCCACTTTGAACCAGGCCACATAACAAACCGAAAAAGTCACAATTCCGCCATAGCCAACGGCCAGCCATTCATCCCAAGCCGGCCAGCGCCAACGCTCGGTCTCGAAGACCAGGGAGAACAACAAAAAGACACAGGCGCCGCACAGCAGTGACCAGAAGGTGAGAGCGACGCTCGAGATCGAAAGTTGCGAGTTCTTCATCATGGCGTTACCGATACCCCAGGCGATGGCTGCCCCAAGGGTATAGAGCAGCCCCAGAGGTTGGCCAGCAAAATGCGACAACTCGTGCCAGGCCAACAGCAGCGTAGCAGTCAGACAAAACAACACGGCCCAGACCGAGCGGGCATTGAGTTTTTCAGAAAAAAATACCACGCTGGCGATCAGGGTCCAGACCGGCATGGTGTAACCGATGATCGCGGTACGCCCCGAGTTCAACAAGGTCAGCCCAAACAACAATCCCAAGTGCCACATGACCATATTGGGCAGGCTGAGCTGAAAGGTCAACCAGCGCTCGCCTCGTGGCACCACCAGGCTTTCTTTTTTCAACCAGGCATACAGTCCAATCGAGATAGAACCCAGGATGAAGGTCATGGTCCGAAAGGTCGTTGGCGGGAATTGCATGACCACATACTTCATGATGGGGTAGTTCATGCCCCAAGACAGGGTCACGGTCAGGATCAGCAGTAAATCAAGGCCATTGATGGAGCCAGACTTCGGGGCACTCATGCGCGCAGTATAAAGGTCCCAAACTGCTCAGAACCTGTGAGACATTGTCCACTCGGTCACCGTGCATAGCAACGCTGGGTAGGTGGTCAGCCAAGCCCAAAAAAAGCGGTTCAACCCAAAGTACCAATACACCAGAAAATGAAACACGGTCCCGATGGCACAAGCCACCCAAGCCAAGCGAACGTCCAGATAGACCAGTACAAACAAGCCTTCCCACAAAATAAAGGCCCAACTCAGCCCTGCGGCCAGCATGGGCCGTCGAAACAAGCTGCCCTCGGGCAAAGGGCCATAAATGCCGGTGTCCAAAAACACGGGCAAGGTCAGACCTTGACGCCAACCAGCGTTCTTCAGCTTCACCCAGCCTGACATGAAGTACGAGGTCACCAATTGCAGGCTGACCCACCACATGGCGGCCCTCCAAGCCGACTCGGTCCCCCACCAGGGTCGAAGCACATCGGATAGCAACAACGCACTGAGCGCTACCAGTGTCATGAAGTCACTGCCGCCATTGAATGCACCACGCCAGCGAAACAAAAGCAACACAGCGATGCCCATCAGCGGCACAGAGAGCCAAACGCCATGCCAGCCAGCCAGCAACAACACGGCCAGCAGCAAGCGCAGAACAAGCAAGGTGGTGTAATTGCCAGACTGAAAGAGCCACCGCAACAAGGGCCGCAGCCAGCTTGGGCGCTCGGGGGTCTCGTGCCATTGCAAGTCCCAGCGCATGACTTGGTCGCGTCGTGCTACGACCAGATATTCCAGCGTTTGTATGGATAAACTGATTCCCAGCAAAGTCATAAAGGCCCGGCTGCCTTGTTGCAGGCTCAGGCCTTGTTCAAACCACTCCAGCACCATCATGACCACTCTAGGCCAGTTGCCGCTGCGGCCAAGGACACCCAGGGGGCGCTGAGTGCCACCTCGGTTTGCTGGCGCAGAGGGTGGATTAAGTGCAGCTCGATTTGCATCTGGCTTTCGCCAGTCACACCTTGTTGCAGAAGATGCTGGGCCGCATGGCGATGCACCAGAGCATAAATGGGCAAGGTTTCCAGTCGCGCATGCTCGGGCAGCAAGGCGATGTCATTGGCCAGATGGTCGACCAGGTTTTGCATACTCAGCGCCAGATTCACATCGGGGTTGTGCCACAAGTGGCTCAGTTGTCGGCGTCGTCTGGGGTAGATCAGTTGCCATGCCGAGGCCGACACTTCAGGGTGTGGGCGATGGCGTACCATCAGGCGTGGCATCCAGCCAATCGCGTGATAGAACTTCCAGTTAGGCAAAAAGGCGCGCAAGTGAAACCACCAGGGCCCGTCAAATCGTTTTTGCTTTTGCCGCAACGCCCACACCAGCAGGCCGAGGTAAATCAGCAACAACAGCGCGGTTTTCACGCCCCCCAAAGCTCCATTTCGCGCCGCACCTTGACGGCCTCCAGGTTCGGGTCGATCTCGACATCGTCCCAACTGAGACACTGACCCATGGGCACAGCGCGCTTGAGTTTGATCTGATGCGCCAGTCCCAGGGGCAAGCCCCGAATCGCCAACGACTTGGCGGCGGGCAACAACTTACCCCAAACGGTGTAGCCGCCTTCACCGTCGAGCAACTCACCGGCTCTGAGGTCGCGCTTGGCGGTGGCCACCACGTCGGCCACCCATTGTCGGGCGACACCCGTGGATTCACCACGCAAGGCCACGCTGGCCACGCTCATACCCACTTCTAGACCGATCAGGTGCCAGCGCTTGTAAAGGGTGAAGTAGCGCCCGCTGGGGTCGGTCTGGGCGTTGTACTCTTCAAAGCAGTTGCGAATGTAGTCGGTCTCGCCCTCAACTGTGACCCAGACCCCCATGCGAATGTCGTATGGAATCACGCGGCCATCGGGCTCTAGGCTTGAGATGACCTCAACCATGCCCTTGCGCTCGAGTACTCCGCCTTCGCTGCGCGGTCGGGTGACAAAGGGAATGTCGGCGATGCTGGCCGGTGGATACAGCAAGCCATCGCTGGGCACCCCCAGGCCAGTGGCGTTGGCCACAGCGGCGCTCTCAATGGAGGGCTTGGAGCCATCCAGAAAACTGTTGAACATCTTGGGGTTTAAACCACCGCGCGCAGCCTGCTCGGGGGTCAAGCCGTAGTAGCCCCAAACGGTATCAGGGGTTGAGGTGCTGAAGTGTGGCAACCATTTGTGACCGCGACCGGCCGCCACGACCGGAAAGCCACAGGTACGGGCCCAGTCCACCAAATCGCAGATCAGTGCTGGCTGGTCGCCAAACGCCAGCGAATACACCACCCCGGCCGTCTGCGCTCGGCGCGCCAGCAAAGGGCCACAAAAGGCATCGGCCTCGACGGTGACGTTGACCACATGTTTGCCGTGGGCGAAGGCATGCAAAATATGCTCGACGGCATGCGGGGGCGAGCCGGTGCATTCGACCAGCACATCGAGGGCCGGGTGCTCAACCAGGGCGCGCCAATCGTCGTTCACACATGTACTGCCCTCCGCCAAGGCCTGAGCCAAGCTGCGGGCTTGGGTTTGATGCTCTGGCCAGCCGACCAAGCGCAAATTGTCCTGCGCCCTTTGCGGCGACAAATCAGCGATACCCAGCAGATGCACGCCGGGAGTGCGCGGAATTTGCGATAAATACATCGAGCCGAATTTGCCGGCCCCTATCAGGCCGACCCGGATCGGTCGGCCCTGGTTTTGACGTTCAAGCAGTTGGTGGTGCAGGCTCATGGGGACTCTGGGGTTTGGGTATCAGGCGGCGCTGGCTTTTTGTATTGCACGAATGATGCGTTCGTGGGCGCCGCAACGACACAGGTGCTTTTCCAGCGCATCACAAATCTGTTGACGGTTGGGATGAGGCTGTTCGCGCAACAAGGCCGCGGCGCGGGTGATGATGCCACTGAGGCAATAACCGCATTGACCAGCGTTTTCTTCGATGAAGGCGGTTTGCAAACGGTGCGACAGGCCCTCTTGGCTCAGACCTTCGAGCGTAGTAATCGACTTGCCTTGAGCATCCCACAGCGGGGTGTTACAAGCGGTCTGGGCATGGCCGTCGATCAATACGGTGCACGCGCCACATTCCCCTTCGCCGCAACCCAACTTGGGACCATTGAGTTTCAGTTCGCCGTGCAGGCACTGCAATAAGGTGCAAGTGTCGGGCAATTGGCTGTGGTGGTTTTTTCCGTTGACTTTAAACATCGTCGAGTCTCTCATTGTTCGTGCATGGCGCGCAAAATATGATCTTGACTCAGGGGCAGGTGACGCACCCGCACCCCCAAGGCATCAAACAGGGCATTTCCTAGGGCAGCAGCCACCGGGCCTTGGGCACCCTCACCAGCGCCCAGCGCAGGTTGATCGGGTCGGTCTATGACATGTACCTTGACCTCGGGCAGTTCGCTGAATCGAAGCACTGGGTAGTCCCCCCAGGAGCGGGTCAGCACGCGGGTACGGTCGAATTGCACCGATTCTTTCAGCGTCCAACTCATGCTTTGCAGCGCGCCGCCTTCGGTCTGGTTGATGACACCGTCGAGGTCGATCACCTGTCCAACATCAACCGCCAGATCCAAATTGAGCACCCGCAGTTGCTCGCCCGCTTGCACCCGGGCGACTACTGCGCACCAGGCACCGGTGTTTTTGTATCGGGCCCAGGCCAGGCCACGCCCCACGCCCTCGGCACGGGGCTGCTGCCACCAAGCGCAGCGCTCCACCACGGTCTTGAGCACGTCGATGGCGCGCGGGTCTCTCAAATGCCGCAGCCGAAACGCCAGCGGATCTTGCCCACTTTGGTACGCCAACTCGTCCATGAAACATTCGATGGCAAACACATTGGCGTAACCGCCCAAGGCTCGCATCGCCGAGGTGCGAAGCGGCATATCGAGCAAGCGATGCGTGATCACACTGCAATGTTCAAAGGCATATCCTGGCACAGCGTTGCGCTCACCGCCGCCGCCAGCCGCCAGCGGTGGGTTAATGGCCACCGGCGCCGGCTTGCCGTGTGGCAGGTGAGGGGCAGCCAGCAACACCGAGACTGACGAGCGTCCCGGTCTTGAGCTATAACCATTGGCCCACAGTTCGTGGCTCCAGCGCTCGATCTGGCCGTCGGCGCTCAAGCTGGCTTTCAGATCGACCAAGTGGGCCGAACCCAGCGGGGCGTTGGCTAACTCTTGCTCGCGCGTCCACAATACCCGCACCACCGCACCCGGTCGTTCCAGGGCGAGCAAGACGGCATCAAAAGCCACATCATCGGCCCCGTTGTGACCATAACAACCTGCGCCCTCAACATGGTGCAAGGTCATTTGTGATTTGGACAAGGGGTGGGGGCCATCGGCCAACGCCCGCACCAGATCATCGCGCAAATTATGGATGCCTTGGCTGTGGGTCCAGACTTCGAGGTGTTGGCCATCAAATTGAGCCAAAGCACAGCACAAACCGATCGAGGCGTGGGCCAAATAAGGCTTCAGATAGGTCGATTGGATGACGTCGCCGCCCTCGGGCCCTCCCAGACCCAAGCGGGCGGTGACCTGCGTTTCGGCCTGGGCTTGGCGTAAAAAGCCTTCCAACTGGTGCATATCGGGCAAAGTGTCGGGCTCATCCCAGCGTGCCACCTGGCTGAGTTGATCGAGGGCTTTTTGGGCTTGCCACTCATGTTCGGCCAGCACCCCCACAAAACGTCCCCGCACGACGCATTGCACTTCGGGGGAAACCGCAGATTGCAACGCATGGGCGTTGGACAAGAGTTGGGCTTGCGGGCTGGGCAGGCGAAGCACGCGGCCATGCACCAGACCCTCAGGGCGCATATCGTGAATGAAGCGCGCCTGGCCCAAAATTTTGGCCGGTAGATCCAAGCGGCGTGACTTGATGCGGCCACTGAATTGGCGTTGCTCGGGGCTTAGCGTTGGTGCTAAATCGGTCGGTTCAAAGTCGAGCGAGACGCCTTTCAGCGCCCCCCAGTAATCACCGCCTTGCAAACCGGTTAGACGCCGCACCTCGGCACAGGCCTGCCGTATGGCCGAGCCCGAATCTTGGACCGACAGACTACCCGAAGTCATACCCTCGTCAGGGCCGTGCAGGGTACTGGCGCTGACCATCTCGATTTGCGTCAGCGGCAGTTGCAACTCGTCGGCGGCGATGATTTGCAGGGCCGTCAAAATGCCTTGGCCCAACTCGACCTTGCCGGTGTGAACACGCACCAGACCGGGGGTGGAAAAGTCCAGCCATTGGCTGATTTTTCGGTTGACGTGCAAGCTGCCAGGTAATTTGGCCTGGCCGTCGCCACGCTCGATCACAAAGCCGCGGGGTGTATTGGGGACGGTGCTGGTGTTGCTCATGCGAAAAACAAAGATCAGTTATGCAGGGCGAGGAGGGTGCAGATTAGCACCATTTGCGCCGCCCGGATGTAACATTCTGGTCTATTCCTATGAATTGTTGGGCATTTGCCGTGCCCGGTCTGGTGAGAAAGGCCACACATGAAGACGCAGGTTTGCATCATTGGCGGCGGTCCTTCGGGGTTGTTGCTCTCCCAATTGCTCCACCTCAAGGGCATCAGCAATGTGGTGCTCGAGCGCCAAAGCCGCGAATACGTGCTCAGCCGCATCCGTGCCGGGGTGTTGGAGCAAGGGTTTGCCCAGCTGTTGCGTGAAGCCCAATGCGGTGAGCGCATGGACCGAGAGGGCGAGAGCCACCACGGCTTTTACATCGCCCACAATGACCGGCTCGATCGAATCGATCTGCAAAA
The DNA here is from genome assembly GCA_964390775.1 of uncultured Bordetella sp. GTDB lineage: Bacteria > Pseudomonadota > Gammaproteobacteria > Burkholderiales > Burkholderiaceae_C > Limnohabitans. Next base: position 13,187 of record CAYMJT010000008.1, on the reverse strand, counting down.
ACACAGCGGTGGTCAATCGGTCATGGTGTACGGTCAGACTGAATTAACACGCGATTTGTATGAAGGCCGTGACCGATTGCAAGGCTGCGTGATCCACAATGCCGAAGATGTACAACCGCACGACCTTACTTCGGCTCAGCCGCACGTCACCTACCGCCAGGACGATGAAGTATTGCGGGTCGATTGCGACTTTGTCGTGGGGGCCGACGGCTTTCATGGCGTCAGCCGTCGTTCGATACCCAAGTCGGTTTTGCGCGAATACGAAAAAGTCTATCCATTTGGCTGGCTCGGGGTGCTCTCGCGCACCAAACCGGTCTCGCCCGAACTCATCTACGCCCGCCACGAGCGTGGTTTTGCCCTATGCTCATTGCGCTCGCAGGTTCTAAGCCGCTATTACATTCAGGTGCCCCTGAGCGACACCGTTGAGCAGTGGTCGGACGAGGATTTCTGGGCCGAGCTCAAGCGCCGCCTGCCCGCCGAGGTGGCCCAGCGCCTGGTGACCGGACCTTCCATCGAAAAATCCATTGCACCGCTGCGCTCATTTGTCGCCGAGCCCATGCGTTACGGCCAGTTGTTTCTGGCCGGTGACGCTGCCCACATCGTGCCCCCCACGGGTGCGCGTGGACTCAATACCGCTGGCTCGGACATTCATTACCTCTACCACGCCATGCTGGCGCACTACCAGCATGGGGACAGCACTGGCTTGGAGCAATATTCACAAAAGGCTTTGGCCCGCGCCTGGAAGGCGCAGCGCTTTTCTTGGTGGCTGACCTCGATGTTGCACACCTTCCCCCAGGCGCTGGAGTACGACCAGCGTTTACAAGACACTGACCTGGCCTATCTGTTTTCGTCCGAGGCCGCCATGCGCTCACTGGCCGAAAACTACGTTGGCTTGCCCTACTAAATAGGCTCTACGTGGACACTGACCCGGGGCGCTGAGTCACTGCCCCCGCGCAGCACTCCACGCAGCGGTGATACATCGCTAAAGTCTCGGCCCCGCGCCAGCACCACGTAGTCGGCCCCAGGTGACCCCCATCCGTAACGGGCGTTGGTCGGATCCAGGTGCAACCACCCCCGGCTGGGATGATCGTTTAAATGCGGAATGTGCAGCGCGACCCAGGCATGGCTGGCATCGGCACCTCTCAGACGGGCTTGGCCCGGGGGTGGGTGAGTCAACAAATATCCGCTGACATAACAGGCTGCTTGCCCCATTTGCCGCAAACCCGCCAACATGATGTGGGCGAAGTCCTGACAGACCCCACGTTGCTCGCGCAGGGCACTCAGCGCCGGCGTATGGACCTGGGTACTTTGCGCGTCATAGGTGAACTGCCCATGCAACCGCTGCATAAAAGCCACAGCCGCTTCGACCAAAGGCCGCTCGGGGGCCAGGTCAGGGCGGGCCAAATCGCTGAATTCAGGATGCTGGGGCACCCTTATCGAAGGGTAGACCCAGCGCAAAGCTTCGGCTCGGCCCAGCTTCAAGTCCTGGTGCAACAGCCGACTGGCTTGTTGGCAGCTGATCTCGCTGATTGCTTCGGGGCAGACCCGAGTCTCGATCTGGCTGTATGCCGCCACCCGCAAATGGGGGTGGGCTTGCGCCATGAACCAATGGGTGGCCAAGTTCCCCCAACGGTCAACGCGTTGGGTTAAATCGCCGCAGGTCGGGGCTGGATCGATGTCAATGCGGTGCGCATGAACGGTTTGCATGGCGTCCGATTGTGGCGATAAATGCGCCAAGTGATGCGACGATTCGACCGCTTGGTCATAGCGATACAGCGTTTCATGAACCACCGACAAGCGCATGCGTCAAATTCCCTTGAATCTCGTCGACGGCTGGGCGCTCCAAACAGGGGCTAAACCGGGTCCCAGGCTCATGGACCAAGCGGGATGCTCCAGCGGCGAGCTATGCGTCATCTGAGGACCCAACAAGGTCAGCACCCGCAAAGGGGGCGTACCGCTCCAGCGTTTTTGGACCGTGTAATGTTCAGGGTGGCGGCGAATACGGTGAGCCCAAGCCGACAGTTGCACGTCAGACAAACCGTCGATGCTTTGCGGCGCAAAAGTGGGCCTTAAACCATCGTCGGGGTAGGTCGGTATAAACCCATGATCGAGACCCTTGCGCAGCGCCTGCGACCACACCTCTGGTTCGCCGCACCACCAACTGGTGATGGACGGGAGCAGCAAGTCCTCCCCCAAGATTTGTTGGCACAGTACCGGTAAAAAACCCAGCCAGGCGGGCGAATCCAGAAAAACCAAGCCGGGCGCGTTAAGCACCTGCACACGGGCATGACGCAATACATCGAACAGACCCGCAATGCCTTGGTCCACAGGGCAAGCTTGCTCCAGTGGGTCCAGCGTGTCATGGCCCTGCAGGTTGATTAAGCCATGCACCACTCGCAGACCTTGTGGGGTCTGCAAAAACAGATCGTGGTGACGTACCAGCAAGTCGGTGGCCCGGGCTGCACTGATCCCCCAGGGCGACCAAGGGGAGGCCCAACTGGCCAGATCGCTCGCACCGGGGGGCAGTAAAACCACCCAATGTGGGGCCTCGTTTGGGGTACCAGGCCCTAAATGTTGCCAATGGCGCAGCCAATATTGCAAACCCGCTGGGGGCTCGCCAGGTTGTGGCAGGACAGCCCGACTGTTCTGTCCCAACACCCACCAGTGGCCCTGGTGGTCGCAGGCCACATCAAACGTCATCAGACTCAAATGTCGCCCACCCAGTGGTTGCACTCCCTCGAGCATGGGCAAATAAGCCCCGTGGCCTAGCGTCAAGGCACTCGGTAATATCCCCTCGCGGGCTGAGGCTGGTCGACCATACACCCAGCCAGCGATGGCGTCGAGTAAACGCATGCGCTGCCCCAGACCCTGCGTCAACAGGGCCCACTCTGGGTCTGAACAAGCCACGGGCGGGGTGGAAAGATCGGGGCCAAACTCCAACATGACACTATTGTCGCTATAAACTCCAAAGTAGTTTGTTTGGCAAGCTCTTCCTAAAAGGCCCCACATGAGGCGTGATATCTGGGATTTCTGCCGCACTTGGGTGGCTGGGCTCGTGCTGAGCTGGCCTGTGTTTTTGTGGGCCAGCGAGGTGCAGGTGGCGGTAGCCGCCAATTTCGCAGCCCCCATGAAGGCGATTGCCGCCGCCTTTGAGCGCGACACCAGGTACAAGGCCGTGATCTCTTTGGGGTCTACCGGCCAGCTGGAAGCCCAAATTCGCAATGGCGCACCCTTTGCAGTGTTGTTGGCCGCCGACACTGAGACACCCATGCGACTCGAACGCGACGGCTTGGTTTTGCCTGGTTCACGCATCATTTATGCCGTGGGGCGGCTGGCCCTGTTCAGCCGTCAGCCGGGCCTGGTCGATCCGCTGGGTGAGGTGTTGCGACGCCCCGACTCCAGCCGCATTGCCATCGCCCACCCCACCCTGGCCCCTTATGGCGCTGCCGCCATCGAGGTCATGCAAGCCCTGGGGCTGGCCGAGCCCCTGCGACCGCGCCTGGTTCAGGGTGTCAATGTGGCCCAGGCCCACCAGTTTGTGCTCACCGGCAATGCCGCCATGGGCTTTGTGTCGGTGTCGCAAATCATGGAAAACGGGCAGCTTAAAGTGGGGTCAGCCTGGGTCGTTCCCGCTCACCTGCACCGGCCTTTGCGCCAAGAGGCCGTGGCCCTGAAAAATGCCCGTGATAACCCTGCTGCGCAGGCGCTCATGCGCTACTTAACGACCGAGAGCGCCCGGGCCCTGATACGCTCCTATGGCTACGAAATTTGAGGGCCCGTGATTAAAATCCCAGCGATACGGGAGTTTGAAGCATGAATTTCGGATTGACGAGCGAACAACTGGCCCTGCGTGACCATGTGAAAGACTTGCTCGATAAGACCTGTTCACTGGAGTACGTGGCCCAGTGTGATGAAAAAGGTCAGCCGCCGCGCGAGGCCTTTAAAGCCCTGGCCGAACACGGTTGGCTGGGGTTGATCGCTCCAGAAGAATATGGAGGGGTCAACGGCACGCCCACCGATCTGGCTGTACTGCTGGAAGAGACGGGCCATCATTTTGAGGAATTGGGCTTGTGGCTGTTTCGCAGTTACACCTTTGGTTGCTACGCCATTTTGAAAAATGGCACCGAGGCGCAAAAGAAATTCTTCCTGCCGAAAACGGTCAGTGGCGAGTTTACGTATGCGTTTGCCCTGACCGAGCCCGATTCGGGGTCGGATGCAGCAGCGCTCAGAACCCGGGCCGAGATTGACGGCGACTATTTTGTCATCAATGGTCGCAAGCAATTCATCTCGGGTTTTGACATCGCCGATTACGCCCTGGTGGCCCTGCGCACCAGCCAGCAAGCTAAAAAGCAAATGGGCATCAGCACCCTGCTGATCGACACCAAAACCCCTGGCATTGAGGCCAAGCGCATTGCCACTCTGGGGCAGCACAGCATCGGTACTACCGAAGTCACCTTCACCAACGTGCGAGTGCCACGTTCCAGTTTGCTGGGCGAACTCGATCATGGCTGGGCCATTTGTGAAGACACCCTGCGCTACGAGCGGCTGTGTTTGTCGGCAGCGCGCATCGGCGCGGCACGACAGGCGTTTGAGTTCGCTTTGGATTACGCCAAAAATCGAACCCAATTCGGCAAGCCCATTGGCAGTTTCCAGGCGATTGCGCATAAATTCGCCGATATGAAGGTCATGCTCGATACGGCCCAAACCATGGTTTTGCGCTATGCCTGGTTGATGGAGCATGGGCAGGCCGAGCGCGCTGACACGGCGGTCCTCAAATACCTGGTGGGCGAGTCCTACAAGACCATCTCCGACCAGTGTTTGCAGGTGCTGGGGGGGTACGGCTATTGCAACGAATACCCGATGCAGCGTTTCTTTCGCGACTCGCGCCTGGCCACCATAGGCGGGGGCACTTCCGAAATCCAAAAGAACATCATCGCTGGCTCTCTGGGTCTGCGCTGAACCCTTGGCCTGACCCACACCCATGACCTCGACATCAGACACCCTCACGCTTGCGCGCGATGCGCATGTCGCCGTGCTGACCCTGAACCGACCCGAATCGCTCAACGCGATCAACCTGGAAATGCGTGGCGCGCTCTATCAGACCTTGGATGCCCTGCGCCATGACAGCCAGGTGCGCGCGGTGGTGTTGACCGGGCAGGGCGAGCGGGCCTTTTGTGCTGGCATGGATCTGCGCGAGTTCTCGCGTTTGTTGGCCGAAACACCATTGACCGAAATGCGTCGCTTCCGATGGGAACAGGGCGAGGGCTTGGCTCAATTCGATAAACCGGTCATCGGTGCCATCAACGGTCTGACCATCGGTGGTGGGGTCGAGTTGGCCTTGATGTGCGATTTTTGTCTGGCCAGTGAGCGTGCCAGTTTTGCATTTGCCGAGGTGAGCCGTGGCTTGATTCCAGGCAATGGTGGCACCCAAAGGTTGGCGCGTCGCATCGGTCAAGCCCGCGCTCTGGAAATGATCATGACGGCGCGCACGGTCAGTGCTACCGAGGCTTTAAGCATGGGATTGGTGCAACAGGTTTGCAGCCCCGAGCGATTGTTACCGGAGGCTTTGGCTGCGGCGCATCGCATCGCGTCGCAGGCCCCAGTGGCGGTTCGCCTGGCCAAACAGGCGGTGATGCGCGGCGCTGACCTGACGCTGACCGAAGGCCTGCAACTCGAGCGCGATTTGGCCACGGTGGCGTACACCACACTCGATGCCCAAGAAGGGCCACTGGCCTTTGTTGAAAAACGTCCGCCGCGCTGGCAGGATCGCTAAGGGGGGTGCCATGAAACTCTATCGAACCCTGATGTTCGCGCTCTGCGCGCGCCCCGAACTGATGCATCGGGTGTTTTCGCCAACCGCCCAGGACACCGAACAGGCCTGGGCATTGTTGGCGGCGTTTCGTGCCGCCGAGCCACAAGGCATTCGTGCTGTGCGCCATCTGGGCATGATGGTCGACTATGCCAACGTCCGACTGGCTGAAAGAACCCTGGCGCTGGCATAGGAAATGCCCCCATGATGGATACCGTCTACGCCCCGCTGCGAAACCTGGCCGACATCGAGGCCATCGAGCGGGTGCCCTTGGAAGAGCGCATCACGCGCTGGGATTTCGCCCTCAATCTGATCGATGGCTGTCGCATCGATCCCAGCCGCCCCGCCTTGCTGGCGACCCGTTTAGGCGAGGTCGATGGAGAGCTACACAGCTGGACCTTTGCGCAGCTCGAGCTTCGTGCCGTGCAAGTGGCCAATTTCTTGCGCGCCCAGGGTATCGGTCCACACGACGCAGTGGCCGTGGTCAGTCCAACCGTGCCGGGTCTGTTTGCAGCCATGATCGGCACCATGCTGGCGGCGCGCCCCTTCCCAATTAATTGGATGCTTGAAGCCGCATCGTTGCGCGATTTGATGCGCGAGTGTCAAGTCAAAGCCGTCATCGCCTTGGGGCCCACTGAAGGGTTCTCCATCTGGGAGCGGGTGCAAGAGGCAGTGGCCCAATGGCCACAAAGTTTGCCCGTTTATACCTTGCACGATCCGTTTGCTGAACCGCACCCGAACGATTTGCTCAGTTCGGCCCAGGGGCAACTGGGGGTGTTGAATTTTGACCGGCCCGTGGCGCAACGCCACGATGTGGCTTGCTATGTGCATTCGGGCGGCACCACTGGACACCCCAAAATTGTTCGTATTTTGCACGGCGGTATGGTGTTTCGGCAGTGGGCAGCCAATCAGGGCCTGGCCTTTAGGCCCAGCGATGTGGTGCTGTCGGACACGCCTTTGTTTCATATCGGTGGACTGTTGGTGCGCGGATTGGTCAGCACCGCCGATGGTCACACGACCGTTATCCCCAGCATGCACGGCGCACGCGACAAGCGCTATATTGCCAACTATTGGCGCTACATCGAAAAGTTTGGCGTGACTCAAATCTCGGGCGTGCCCACCACCCTGGCCGTGCTGGCCAAAAATCCGCCCAGGAACGAAAACATTGCCTCCTTGCGCCCCTACTTTGCCACCGGTTCGACCGCCATTGCGCCCAGCGTGCAAGATCGAATTGAGCAAATCACGGGCGCACGCACCCTGCAAAGCTACGGCATGACCGAGAACACCAGTCATGCCACGCTGGACCCGCGCGACGGTCCCATACGTCCTGGCTGTTCGGGTTTTCGGGTGCCCTATGTTCGCATTCGTGTCTGTGAACTCGGTCCGCAGGGACGCATCTTGCGCGATTGTGGCCCCAACGAGGTCGGCATGATTGTTCTGGGCGGCCCTGGCATTGCGGGCGGCTACCTAGACCCGGCGCAAAATGCGGGGGTGTTTCTCGATGACGGGTGGCTGATCACGGGTGACTTGGGCAGCTTGGACACCGAGGGATACATCCGCATCAGCGGTCGCCAGAAAGACCTGATCATTCGCGGTGGTCACAATATCGAACCGCGCATCATCGAAGAAGCCTTGTTGCATGCCCCTGCGGTGGCTTTGGTGGCCGCAGTCGGTAAGCCCGATGCCCATGCGGGTGAGCTGCCGGTGGCCTATGTTCAGTTGCATCCAGGAGCACAGGCCAGTCCCGAATCGCTGTTACAAGTAGCGGCCGCGTACATTCCCGAGCGTGCGGCGGTGCCCAAAGAAATCATTGTGCTCGACCAACTGCCCTTGACCGCAGTGGGCAAACCACAAAAACACCTGTTGCAAATCGACGCCGCACGCCGCGAATTTAAGACTGCTTTGGCCTCGGTGCAGGGCGACTACGCGATGGAAGTGTCTTTTGTGGATGGCGGCTTGCTTTTGGAGGTCAGGGTGCCAACCAACGAAACCCATTGTCGGGCGAAAATCGAGGGTATTTTGTCTCAGTACACCGTTCGTCATCAGGTCACGCTGACATGAAAATTGTGGACATACAGGAAACCAGCGTAGCGCTCAACAGCTCACTGCGCAACGCGGTCTTCGATTTCAGTGAAATGACCACTTCAGTGGTTGCAGTGCGTACCGATGTTCAGGTGGAGGGGCAGGCCGTGGTGGGCTATGCCTTTAACTCGACTGGCCGCTATGCGTGTGGCGAGGTCATGCGTCGACGCATGATCCCGCGCCTCTTGCGGGCCGACCCAGCCAGTCTGCAAGATCCACTGACTGGACTGATCGACCCCGAACGGGCCTTGAGTTGCATGATGCAAAGAGAAAAGCCCGGTGGTCATACCGAACGCTCGATTGCAGTCGGAACCATTGAGGTGGCCCTGTGGGACGCGTTGGCCAAAGCCCAGCGTTTGCCGCTGCATGTGGTGCTCGCGCGCCGTTATGGCGATGGCCTGGTGCCGCAACGGGTGCCTTGCTATGTGGGCGGGGGTTGGTATGCGCCGGGTAAAACCCTGGCTGACTTGCAAGATGAAATTCGCAGTCGCCTTGATCAGGGTTACACCACCATGAAAATCAAGGTTGGCGGAGCCCCTATCGCAGAAGATTTGCATCGGATCGAGGCCGCACTAGAGGTGTTGCGCGATCCATACCGATTGGCAGTTGATGCCAACGCCGGCTTCGACCCGGCGCGCAGCAGGCAGTATGCGCAAGCCTTGGCTCCCATCGGCCTGCGCTGGTTCGAAGAACCCACGGACCCACTGGACTTTGAATTGCTGGCCGAACTGGCGGCCAACTATTCTGGCGCACTGGCCACGGGCGAGAATCTGTTCTCGACCCAGGACGTACGCAATCTGCTTCGCCATGCGGGCTTGCGCCCCGGCCAGGACATTTTGCAAATCGACATCCCCCAGTCTTATGGTCTGGTGCAATTCAGCCGTACCTTGGCCGTGCTGCGCGAGTATGGCTGGCATCCCCGGCAGGTGTTTCCGCACGCGGGCAACCTGATGACCCTGGCCGCCGTGGCGGGCTTTGGTTTGGGGGGGTGTGAGGCTTATCCTGGGGTGTTTGGTGTTTTTGCTGGTTTCGCCGATGATTCACAGGTCGAAGATGGCCACATCACCTTGTCTGAGCGTGTCGGGGTGGGGTTTGAAGGCCAAAACGGCTTGTATGCCCTGATGAAGCAATTGACATAAGTAAGAGGAGATGACATGACCGTGAACCCTACGCCGAATTGGATTCGCCGCCGTCCCCTGCTGGCCCTGGCTGCGGCCAGCCTGGCCGTACCCGTGAGGGCGCAAACCAGCTGGCCCGATAAACCGCTGCGCATCATCGTGCCATTTGTGCCTGGCGGTCCCCCTGATGTGGTCGCACGACTCATCCAGCCGCGTTTGGGCGAATTGCTCGGGCAGGCGGTCGTCATAGAGAACCGCGCCGGTGCGGGCGGCAACATCGGTACCCAAGCGGTCGCCAAATCGGCTGCCGATGGCAACACTCTGCTCATCACTTCCTCGGCCCTGGTTGTCAATACGCACTTTGCCGAGTCGGGGTATAACGCCGAGCGCGATTTCATGCCGGTCACCATCGTGGCCTCGCAACCCAATGTGATCGTTGCTCACCCCAGCTTGACGGCGCGCAACCTGGCCGAGGTGGTCGCCATGGCCAAAACGACGCCCATGGCCTTTGCCACGCCTGGCAGCGGCACCACACCCCATCTGACCATCGAAAACTTGTTCAATATAGCGAATAAGCTCAACATGACCCCCATCCACTATCGGGGTGCGGGTCAAGCGGTAGGGGCGGTGGTCGGTGGTGAACCGAAACTGGGTTGCATGGCCATGACCGCGCCCTTACAAAACATCAAGGGAGGCAAATTGCGGGCCTTGGCCGTGTCCAGTGCCAAGCGCCTGCCGATCTTGCCCGAAGTGCCTACGCTGGCCGAGTTGGGCTACCCCGATATGCTCGATTACACCTGGGTTGGGGCCTTCCTGCCCGCTGGGACGGCGCCCGCCATCCAGGCGCGCTGGTACGACGCGCTCTCCAAGGCGCTGACCAGCAACGACGTCAAGGAAAAGTTGCAGGGCATGGCGTTTGACGCCTTGCTCGAGTCGCCCACCAAAACCGCTGACTACCTGCGCGGCGAAATCGTGCGCTGGGGTCAAGTGGTCAAGCAAATTGGGTATAAGCCCGAATGATTGGAATTCGCTGATATGAGTCAAGATGTCAAAAAACAAGGTCAGGTTCGTCGCATCGTCACTGGTCACGATGAACAAGGCTTGTCCTATGTCACCGACGACGGCTTTGCGCCCTCGGTACACACCAACCCCAAACGCGTGGGCTATTGTCTGACGCAGCTGTGGATGACCGACGAGTCACCAGCGCGTGTAGACAACGGGGCCGACCCGACCTCGCGTCCACTCAAGCTCGAGCCACCCAAGGGTGGCACGGTGGTGCGCATCATTGAGTTTGGCCCCGAAGGCGAATGGATTACCAAAATTGATACAGCCGATGCCAAGGTCGCCTGGGGCGCTTTGGGTACCAGCACCGCCGGGACCAATACCAGTGGCCGAGCCAAACACCCCTTCATGCATCGCACCGAGTCGGTCGATTACGCCTTGGTGCTCGAGGGTGAGATTACGCTGGTTCTAGATAAAGAAGAAGTGCTGATGCGCGAAGGCGATTTTCTGGTTGAGCGGGGCACCAATCATGCATGGGCAAATCGCTCGGGCAAACCTTGTCGCATGCTGTTTGTGCTGATCGACGGATCGTTCGACCCTGCCATTAGCCAGCATTTCGCCGTGATCCCGCACTGAGATTTGCCGCGCCAATCGGTGCTTGTCCAGACAGTAGAGCCAACACCTCGGCGGTACAAGCGGTATCGAGCTTGGACAGGCCCATACCCATGGCGGCGGTATAAATGGATGCGCAGGTCTGAAACAAGGGCAGGGGGCAGTCGAGCGACTTGGCCATGTCGCCAATGACTTGCATGTCTTTTTGCCAGACCTCAACTTTCATGGTGGGAGGGGTGTATTTGCGCTCGAGCATGAAAGGCATGCGCGAACGCATGACCCCGGTGCCCAACACCGGACTGTGGGCGAAGTGGGTCATCGCGATGTTCGGGTCGAGGCCCATTTTTCGACACAGATTCACCGTTTCAGCATAGGCCACGTTGTAGATGGCAACCAAGTGGTTGGCGGCAAATTTCAGGCGTGTCCCTGAACCCAAAGGCCCGATATAGGGGGTTTTGTCGGTGAATGCCTGTAACACCGGCGCCACCCGCCGACAGGCTGTGCGAGGACCACTGACGTAAATCGTCCAAGCACGATCTTGCATCTGGTTGGCGGTTCCACTGATCGGGCAGTCAAGCAACACCCGTCCTTGTCGTTTGAGATCTCGCGCAGCCTGAAACTTGTCTTCCAGTGGCAAGGTGCTGGTGTCGATCACAATTTGCGCGGGAGTGGAGTTGCGGCTGATGGCTAAGTCGGCGACTACATTTTTTAAGGCCTCAGTGCTGGCCACGGAGATGATCAAAAAATCGGCTTGCTCGGCCACACGGGCGTTACCACTGGCAACCCGACCCCCGGCACGACGCAGCCTTTGCCGACATGCCGGGTCAATGTCGTAGCCAACAACCCCAAATCCGTGTTCCAGCAGCGTCTCGGCCATCAGGCCTCCCATGATCCCCAGACCGATGATCCCGATGCGGGGCGACTTAGGTGAGGCTTCAGTGCCCTTGTGCTTGGCTTTCATTTGACATCTGGCAATACCAGCGGGCCGTTGCCCGCCCAGCGGTCCAGGTAGAGGTATATCACCGGGGTAATGTACAGCGTGATGATCTGTGAGAATAACAAGCCACCGACCACCGCCACGCCTAGAGGCATGCGCAGTTCAGCGCCGGCCCCCAGCCCCAAGGCAATGGGCAGGGCGCCCATCAAAGCGGCAAAGGTGGTCATCAGAATCGGTCGGAAGCGCAAGACACAGGCTTGCCGTATGGCTTGCTCGGGAGTCATGCCTTGCTCGCGCTGAGCGACCAGGGCGAAGTCGATCATCATGATGGCGTTTTTCTTGACGATGCCAATCAGCATCAAAATGCCGATGGTGGCGATCAAGGTCAATTCGATTTTGAAGAACCACAAAAAGAGCAGAGCCCCAACAGCCGCTGAAGGTAAACCGGCCAGAATCGTGATGGGGTGAATGTAGCTCTCATACAAAACGCCCAGCAAGACATAAATCACCGCCAGTGCCACCAGAATCAAAATCAGCTGGCTGTTTTGTGAACCCTTGAAGACGGCGGCATCGCCGCCGTAACTGGTGATGATGGAAGACGGGAATCGAAGTTGCTGGCTGAATTGTTCGATCTTGGAAGTGGCCTCGCCCAGGGCCACACCGGGCGCCAGGTTGAACGACACCGTGACCGATTGCAATTGCCCCTGGTGGTTGACGGCAGTGGGGCCGACGGTGCGGTTGATTTTGACCAGGGTCGAAATCGGTACCACCTGTTGTGTGGTGCGCGAGCGCACATAAATCTGATTGATGGCATCCTCGAACTGACGGTATTCGTTAGGCGCCTCCATGATCACCAGATAGCTGTTGGCAGGTGTAAAGATGGTCGACACCTGTCGGTCACCAAAAGCGTTATAGAGGGCATTTCGCAAGTCCTGAATCGACACACCCAAGGCGCCGGCCTTGTCACGATCAAACTGGACATTGGCTTGCAAGCCGCGCAATTGGGTGTCGCTGGTCACGTCGCGAAAAGATTCGTCGGCACGCATTTTATTGATCAACTGGGTCGACCACTCGGTCAGAGCATCGGCACTGACGCTTTGCATGACATACTGATAGCGGCTCTTGGTCACTTTGCCGCCCAGGTTCAGGTTTTGAACTGGCCGCATGAAGACACTAAAGCCTGGATAGCGCAGTTTTTGCCGCAGACCTTCAATGACTTTTTGTATTTTGTCTCGCTCGCCTTGCGGTTTGAGCACAATGAACATGCGGCCATTATTGAGTTGCTGCGGGTTGAACGGGGGCGAACCTACAAACGAGGACACATAGGCCACATTCGGATCCTGGCGAACAATTTCGGCGGCGCGGGCCTGCAAGCGGGTCATTTCCTCAAATGAGATGTCTTCTGAGGCTTCGGTGATCGCCTGAATCTGACCCAAATCTTCTTCTGGGAAAAAGCCCTTGGGGCTGATCATCGTGAGCCAGATGGTCAGACCAAAGGTCAGCACGGCCACCCCCAATACCCAGCGGCGATGTCTCAGAGCCACATCGAGTGTGTCCGCGTAGGTGTCCAAGACCGCCTTGAAGCCGCGCTCAAAGATTTGCCCAAAGCGGTTTTCATGGTGGTGGT
>CAYMJT010000007.1:0-40691 GCA_964390775.1 uncultured Bordetella sp. | reverse complement strand
GCCACGGTCACCCGGGCCTGGTTTTGGCTGGCCTTGCGCAGCAGCCGACAGGCGTAGGCCAGGCGCTGGGGCACGTTGAAATGGAAAGCGACTTCGGTCATGCCCGAACTTGGTCCAGCAAATAACTCAGCAACAAACCCACCGGACGACCGGTAGCCCCTTTGGCTGCCCCGCTCTTCCAGGCGGTGCCGGCAATATCCAAATGAGCCCAAGGGTATTTTTGGGCAAAGCGTTGCAAGAATTTGGCCGCCGTGACCGAGCCCGCCGCACGGTCGGCGACGTTGGCTACATCGGCAAAGTTTGACTTCAAACCCTCGGCATACTCATCGTCCAGGGGCATGCGCCAGCAAGGGTCCATGGCGGTTTCTCCGGCGGCCAACAAAGCCTGGGCCAGCACATCGTCGCTGGCGTACATGCCGCTGCGGATGTGGCCCAGCGCGATCACGCAGGCCCCCGTCAAGGTGGCAATGTCGATGACCGCGCGTGGTTTGAAGCGCTCGGCGTAGGTGAGCGCGTCGCACAAAATCAGCCGCCCCTCGGCATCGGTATTGAGCACCTCAATGGTTTGGCCACTCATGCTGGTGACCACATCGCCCGGCTTGAGGGCGCGACCATCGGGCATGTTCTCGCAAGTCGGGATGAGGCCCACCACGTTGATCGCAGGCTGCAATTCGGCCAGGGCGCGGAAGGTGCCCAAGACGCTGGCGGCGCCGCACATGTCAAATTTCATCTCATCCATGCCCGGGCCGGGCTTGAGCGAAATGCCTCCGGTGTCAAAAGTGATGCCTTTGCCCACCAACACGGTCGGGGCTTGCGACTTGGCAGCTCCCTGGTAGTTCAAGACTATGAATTTCAGCGATTGTTCAGATCCTTGGGCCACCGCCATGAAAGAACCCATACCCAGCTTGGCGACTTCGCGCGGCCCCAGCACCTGACAGCTTAGGCGCTTGTGGCGGCCCAACTCTTGCGCCACCTTGGCCAAGTGAGTGGGAGTGGCGTGATTGGCCGGGCGGTTGCCCCACTCGCGCGCCAATTCGACGCCCAAGGCACGAGCCCGGGCGCGCTCAAATGCAGCGCTGGAGGCTTTGGCCACGGGAACCCCCAGCACACAAGTTTTGAGTTTGCTGGCCTGGGCACTGGGCTTGGTGGCGGTGTAAACATAGCTGGCGTCGTAGAGCGCCAGCAAAGCCGCCTCGACGCTGGCCGGGTCACCGCCAGGTAAGACCACACAGGCCTGCACTTGATGCGCCAATTTGGCCGCAGTCATGGCCGATTGCAAGGCACCTCGCCACTTGGGGGGGGCAACGTCGGCGGTGGTCAACAACAGCACCCGGCGAGCGGCAACACCTGGGGGGCGATAGCCGTGCAGGCTCTGACCAGGCTTGGTCAGGTCGATATCACGGGCCTTGACGGCCTGATGGATCCAGGCCCCCAAGGGCGATTGCGCCTCGGGCGCTTTGGCGGCCAACAAGACCACCAACAGGTCGGTTTTGACCTGGGCGGCCTGGGTCAGGTTCAAAGATTTGAGTTCAGGGGTCATAATTCACTCTTCCAAGAATTCAGCTTATGTTATTCCATTCCTCATTGCGCCAGGAATTGTTGCGGACTTTCAGCGCCACCTTGGTGGTGCTGGTGACCGTGGTGCTGACCATGATGCTCATACGCACCCTGGGCCAAGCCAGCAAGGGGACCGTGAATCCGTCCGAGGTCAGTCTGATTTTGGGCTATACCCTGCTTGGGAACCTGCACATCATCCTCACGCTCAGTCTGTTTTTATCAGTGGGCGCCTGCCTGTCGCGCCTGTACCGCGACAGTGAAATGGTGATTTGGATCAGCAGCGGCATAGGTTTGATGGGCTTTTTGCGTCCGGTGATCCGCTTTTGTTGGCCTGTTTGGTTGTTGATTTTCATCTTGGCATTTGGAGTGTGGCCGTGGACACACCAACAAAACCAAGAGTTGCGCGAACGCTATCGCCAGCGCGGCGACCTCGAGCGAGTGGCGCCGGGTCTGTTTCAGTCCTCGGCCAACGGACAGCGGGTATTTTTTATTGACAAAAACACCCTCGATGGCCAACCAGCACGCAATGTTTTTATTGCCAGCCAGGAAGCGCAGCGCCGCACCATCACTTCGGCCCGTTCGGGTCGATTGGCAGACATTGATGGCGAGCGGTTTTTGGTGCTTGAAAACGGTCAGCAACTGGAACTGTCGGAGCATGACGGTCAGGCGCGCATGATCGAGTTTCAGCGCCTGGACACCCGCATCGACGCCACCCCACGCATGCCACCCCAGTTCACCGCTCAAGCCATGAACACCGATGATTTGTGGCGCATCGGCGACCGCTATGCGCTGGCCGAACTGGCCTGGCGGGCAGGCCTGGTGTGGTCCGCCATCAACTTGTGCTTGTTGGCGGTGGCAGCGGCCCGAGTCAATCCGCGCGTGGCGCGTGGCGGTCAGATTCTGCTCGGACTGTTTTGCTTCATTGTTTATTTCAACCTGATCAATCTGGGGCAGTCGTGGATTGCCAACGGACAGGTGGGTTGGGTGTCGCATTTGTACACCTTGCACGGCAGCATGACCGTCGGCTGTCTATTGGTCCTGGCCTCGCGTCACAAGCGTTGGCATTGGCATTGGTGGCCAAAGCGCAAGGGGGTCGCATGATCACCCTGCGGCGCTTGATCGATCGCGAAATTTTTCGCTCGGTGGCTGTCGTCACGCTGGGCTTTCTGGCTTTATTTTTTTTCTTTGACCTGATCGAAGAGCTCAAAGTCATCCAACAAAAAAAAGGCGTGGGCTATGGTTATCTTCAGGCCCTGGTCTATCTGGTCTTGCTGATCCCCAACCACATCTACGAACTGCTGCCGATCACAGTGCTGATCGGTACCGTCTTCGTGATGGCCCGTCTGGCCCAAAGCTCGGAATTCACCATTTTGCGCACCTCGGGCCTGGGGCCCTACGCCGCGCTGCGTCAATTGGCCCGCATGGGCTTGATCTTCATCGCCCTGACCTGGGTCATGGGCGACTACTTGGCCCCGTGGGCTGAGCGCAAGGCCCAAAGCTACAAAGCCAGGGCCATGGGCGAGTCGGCCTTCAGCCATGCGGGAGCTTGGCTGCGCGAGCGCGGCGACGACTGGCAGCAGACCATCCATATACGCGCGGCCGATATCAATGGCGAAATCATCGGGATTCGAATCTATGAATTCGACGCTTTGGGTCGCTTCAAAAGCACCACCCTCGCTGAACGGGGTCAATATCAGGCGTCGGGCGACACCTGGTTGCTCAAGGGGGTGGAGCAACGGAGATTTGATGCTCAATCTGTTGACGACTTGGCGCAACCCCTGCAACACCTCGATCAATGGCTCTGGCGAACTCGGGTGACACCCGAGATGGTTTCGGTCGCCTTGCTCAACCCCGATCGGATGCGTACCCTGGACTTGTTCAGTTACATCCGCTATTTGCAAAACAACGATCAAAGCAGCCAGCGCTATGAAATCGTGTTTTGGAACAAAGTTTTTTATCCCATCAGTTGTCTGGTCATGATTGTGCTGGCCCTGCCCTTTGCCTACCTGCACTTTCGATCCGGTCAGGTCGCCAATCTGGTCTTTGTCGGCGTCATGGTGGGGGTGAGCTTCTTTTTACTCAACAACGTCTTTGGCCACATTGGTAATTTGCGCCAGTGGTCGCCTTGGTTGGCGGCGGCCTTCCCTGGCCTGATCTATACCTTCATTTCTTTGCTGGCTTTTGGCTGGCTGGTGGTGCGCCAATGAACTCAAGATTTGTTCAAGCCAATGCTCAAGCCATTGTTTTGTTTGCCCATGGCTCAAAAGACCCACTCTGGCACACCCCCATCGAGGCCATCAGGCGCCGCTTGGGCCAGTTGCAACCCCATTTGCCTGTGCGATGCGCCTATCTGGAGTTGACCGAACCCGATCTGATCCATTGCGTGGCGGCTTTGATACACGAGGGGGCGCAGCACATCCGCATCGTGCCGCTCTTTTTAGGCATGGGGCGACATGCCCGCGAGGACCTGCCTCGCTTGCTGACGCAATTGCGCGCAACGCACGCCAACACTCGCTTCGAGGTGCTGCCAGCGCTGGGCGAGGACCCCAGACTGACCGAGCTGAGTTGCCAAATCGCCTTAGGTGGCCTTTCTGATTAATGGCGTGACATCCTGACGCGGAATGGGTCAAATCGCCCCAGGTTCCTGTTATGAAAATTCGGTTTCATATAATGGTAGGTTATGAACCTGCATCAATTCAGATTTGTACAAGAAGCCGCTCGCCGCAACTTGAACCTCACCGAAGCAGCCAAGGCCCTGCATACCTCGCAACCAGGCGTCTCCAAGGCCATCATTGAGTTGGAGCAAGAGTTGGGGGTTGAGATCTTCACCCGCCATGGCAAACGACTCAAACGCATCACCGAGCCCGGTTTGCATGTCATCAAGAGCATCGACCTCATTCTGCGTGAAGTCAGCAATTTGCGCCGCATCGGTCAACAGTACAGCGCCCAAAATCACGGCACCTTGTCTATAGCGACCACGCATACCCAAGCCCGCTATGTGTTGCCGCAACCCGTGGCCCAATTGCGTGCGGCTTACCCAGATGTGAGTGTCAGTCTGCACCAGGGCTCGCCCGATCAGGTGGCCCGCATGGTGATCGAAGAAGTCGCCGAAATCGGCATGGCCACCGAGTCGCTGGCCAATTACCCCGAATTGGTGACCCTGCCTTGCTATGAATGGCAGCATGTGCTGGTCATGCCCCGCGAACACCCCTTGGCCAGCGCCAAACAGATCGGTTTGGCGCGACTGGCCGAGCACCCTTTGGTCACCTATCACCCCTCGTTCACAGGCCGCTCACGCATCGACCTGGCCTTTGAGAAGCAGGGACTGAAACCGCGCATTGCGCTCGAAGCCATCGACTCGGATGTGATCAAAACCTACGTCGGTCTGGGCATGGGCATCGGCATCGTGGCCGAGATGGCAGTACGCGATGGCTTGCCCGATACTCTGGTGAGTCGCCCAGCCGGGGCTTTGTTTGGTTCCAATATGGCCCGTGTGGCCTTTAAAAAAGGCAGTTATCTGCGACACTTCGTACTGGAATTCGCCCAAATGCTCAGCGAACGCCTGAATCGCGAACTGGTGCTCAAGGCCTTGGAGGGCCGCAGTACCGATTACGAACTCTGATTGACCATGACTCCTGTCCTCGAATCAAAATTGCCCCAGGTGGGCACTACCATTTTTACCGTCATGTCTGCGCTGGCCCAGGAAAGTCAAGCGGTCAATCTGGGGCAAGGGTTTCCCGACTTTGACTGTGACCCCAAACTGATCGACGCCGTCACCGACGCCATGCGTCGGGGACAAAACCAATACCCGTCCATGTTGGGTGTGCCCGAGTTGCGCCAAGCCATTGCCCATAAAGTGCAGACCCTGTATGGCCGCAGCTATGATCCAGTGAGCGAAATCACGGTGACCGCTGGTGCAACGCAAGCCATCATCAATGCGGTACTGGCTGTGGTGCGTCCCGGCGACGAGGTGATCGTGCTCGAGCCCTGCTACGACAGCTACATACCGAATATCGAACTGGCTGGCGGCACGGTGGTACGGGTCCCCCTCAACCCTGGCACTTTCAGGCCCGACCTCGAGCGCATCGCGGCTGCCATCACCCCGCGCACCCGCATGCTCATGATCAACTCGCCGCACAACCCCAGCGCCACGGTGTGGACCCGCGCCGAGATGATCCGCTTGCAAGAGATCCTCGAACCCACCCAGGTCATTTTGTTGTCTGACGAGGTCTACGAGCACATGGTCTACGCCCCGTTGCAACACCTGAGCGTGGCCAGTTTCCCGGGCCTGGCTGAGCGCGCTTTTGTCATCTCCAGTTTTGGTAAAACCTATCATGTCACGGGCTGGAAAGTGGCTTACTGCGCCGCCCCGGCATCGTTCACGCACGAGTACCGCAAGGTCCATCAGTTCAATGTGTTCACGGTCAACACACCTGTGCAATATGGCCTGGCGGCATATATGCAAGACCCGCAACCTTATCTACAACTCAGCGCCTTCTACCAGCGTAAACGCGACTTGTTTCGGGAAGGCTTGCAACAGACGCAGTTCAAGCTCCTGCCCAGCGAAGGCAGTTACTTTCAATGCGCTCGCATCGACGCTTTGGGTGTGCCCGAGAAAAACCTCAGCGAGTCCGATTTCTGCCAATGGCTGACGCGTGAAATCGGCGTCGCTGCCATTCCCATGTCGGCTTTTTATGCCGATGGCTTTGATCAAAGGGTGATTCGCTTTTGCTTTGCCAAAAAGGACGAGACGCTCAAACTTGCCCTGCAACGACTCGCGCGACTTTGATCAGTTCAATTGAGCCCAGGCCTTGTCCAGCCGCTTCACGCTGACCGGCTGCGGGGTGCGTAATTCTTGGGCGAAGAAACTGACCCGCAACTCTTCCAACAACCAGCGGTATTCCAACATGCGTTCGTCGCTTGCACCTTTGCGCTCTGACACCAGTCGCCAGTAACGCTGCTCTTGGGCGCGTACTTCATTCATGCGCGCCGTATCGCGACTCGGGTCGCTGCGGCATTTATCCAAACGCAAGGTGATGGCCTTGAGGTAACGCACCAGATGCTGCATTTGAGTCCAGGGTGTATCGCGAACAAAAAACGGACCGACCAATCGTTGCAACTGCTGGGCGCAATCGGCGCTGGCTTCGGTCAAGGCCTTGCTGTCGCGAATTTTTTTGCTGGCCACAGCATACTCAGCCAAAACCTGTCCGGTCAAGCGGGCCACCTCATTGGCAATCAAAGTCAAACGCGCTCGCCCCTCCTCGAGTCGTTTCTTGAAGCTCACCTCGTCGGTGGGCCAAGGCTCGAGCAAAAAAGCCCGATCAATGGCCAGATCCAGAATTTGCCGTCGTAAATCATCTGCTCCGCCCAGTGGCATATAGGCCATTGTCATTTTTTGCAGGTCGGGAAGGTTTTTTTCCAGATATTTCAGCGCGTCTTTCAGATGCAATGCAAAGAGCCGTCGCAAGCCCATGCGGTGGCGCTTGTGTGCCAACTCGGGCTCGTCAAAGACTTCGATTTCGACCGCATCGCCTTGGTCTACCAAGGCCGGAAATCCAATCAAAGTCTGCCCGCCTTTGCCGATTTCCATCAATTCGGGCAAGACGCCAAAGCGCCATTCGGTATAGGGGCCACTGGACACCACGCCCAAGCGAGGCGCAGCGGGCTCATGAGCAGCCTTCTGGCTGGGAGCTGCGGGCACCACAGCGTCCACCGACTTGAGTTGGGCCAGGACCTGAAACGCGCCCCGGGCCTTCGGGCCCCACTCGGCGCGCAGGGCGCCCAAATTACGCCCCATGCCCAATTGGCGACCATGCTCATCGACCACCCGCAGGTTCATGAACAGGTGCGCGGGCACCATGTCCAGCTTGAAGTCGGCCCGCTTCACATCCAAACTACTTTGTTGCCGCACCCGCTGCAATAAAGCATCCGTGAGCGAGCCGCGACCAAACACATCGTTTTGTCCCAATTCCTGCGCCAAGCGGCCCGCGCTCTCGGGCAAGGGGACGAACCGCGAGCGGGGTTTTTGCGGCAGGCTTTTGAGCAGGGCCTGTATTTTCTCCTTCAGCATGCCCGGCACCAACCATTCGCAACGGTCTTCGGCGACCTGATTGAGCACAAACAGCGGCACGGTGACCGTCAATCCGTCGCGGGGGTCACCCGGGTCGTGCAAAAATTCGGTAGCGCAGTCGACACCACCCAGTCGGATGACGCGCGGAAACGACTGGGCGGTGACGCTGGCCGCCTCATGCCGCATGAGGTCTTCGCGCGCCATGAATAAGAGTTTGGGTTGCGCCTTGCTGGCCTGCTGCCACCAGCCCTCCAAATCGCGCGCTCGGCAAATATCGGCCGGAATTTGTGCATCGTAATAAGCAAAAATCAGCTCATCGTCGACCAGCACGTCTTGTCGCCTGGACTTATGCTCCAACTCTTGCACCTGGCGCACCAAATGCCGATTGGCTTGCAAGAATGGCAGCTTGGCTTCCCAAGCGCCCGCCACCAGTGCTTCGCGGATAAAAATTTCACGCGCCCCTACCGGATCGACCGCCGCATAGGGGCGGCGGCGCCCGCTGTAAACCAGCAAGCCGTACAGGGTGGCGCGCTCAAAAGCCAACACTTCACCTTGCTTTTTGTCCCAATGCGGATCAAGCCATTGTTTTTTCAGCAAGTGAGCGGCGATCTCCTCCAACCAAGTGGGTTCGATGGCAGCCAGGCCACGTCCAAACAGGCGTGTCGTGTCTATCAGCTCGGCAGCCACCAGCCAACGTCCGGGTTTTTTGCGCAAATGCGCTCCTGGATGGCGGTAGAACTTGATCCCTCGCGCCCCCAAATAGGCCTCGTCGTCGTCGATCTTGCAACCCACATTGCCCAATAAACCTGCCAACATCGATCGATGCACCTGTTCGTAGCTGGCCGGGGTGGTATTGAAGCGCCAACCCTGCTCCTTGACGACCGTCAGCAATTGACTGTGTACATCGCGCCATTCACGCACCCGACGCACATGAATGTAATTTTCGCGCAGCAATTGTTCGTACTGCCGGTTCGATAGTTTGTGGGCATGGCCCTCGCCCCCGCGTGACTCGTGCAACCAACGCCATAGATTGAGCAGGCCGCTGAACTCGCTCTTGTCGTCCTTGAAGCGTGCGTGTTTCTGATCGGCCTGGGTTTGCGCCTGTAAGGGGCGATCACGCACATCCTGCACCGCCAAGGCGCTGGCAATCACCAGCACCTCGTCCAAGGCCGAGCGCGATCGGGCCTCCAAAATCATGCGTCCCACCCTGGGATCCAAAGGCAGTCGTGCCAACTCGCGCCCCAGGGGGGTCAGGTTTTGCGACTCGTCGACCGCACCGAGTTCGGCCAGCAACTGATGGCCATCGGTGATGGCGCGTCCCGACGGCGGATCGATAAAGGGAAAGGCCTCGACCGACCCCAAGCCGAGCGACTTCATACGCAAAATCACGCCCGCCAAGGAGCTGCGTAAAATTTCGGGGTCGGTGTAGCGCGCTCGGCCCGTGTAGTCGGCCTCGTCGTACAGGCGGATGCAAATGCCGTCAGCGACCCGGCCGCAGCGCCCAGCACGCTGGTTGGCCGCGGCCTGACTGACGGGCTCGACCTGCAACTGCTCCACCTTGCTGCGCAGGCTGTAACGCTTGACCCGCGCTGTACCCACATCAATCACATAACGAATGCCAGGCACGGTGAGCGAAGTCTCGGCCACATTGGTGGCCAATACAATGCGACGCCCGTCAGAAGCATCAAACACCCGCTCCTGTTCGGCTTGTGACAGACGTGAGAACAGCGGCAAAATGTCGGCATCGCGGCTCCAGGGCTGATGGGAAAGGTGGCCGCGCAAATGGTCGGCCAGGTCGCGAATTTCCCGTTCTCCGGGCAAAAAAACCAAGATGTCGCCACCTGTTCCACCACGCCACAATTCGTCGACTGCGTCGGCCACGGCCTGATTCAATCCGTATTCGCGGCTTTCTTCAAACGGGCGATACCGCTGCTCAACGGGAAAGGTTCGCCCCGACACCAAAATGACAGGAGCAGGCCCTTGAGGACCCGCAAAATGACGCGCAAAACGATCGGCATCGATGGTGGCCGAGGTGATCACCAATTTGAGGTCGGGCCGTTTGGGCAGTAGCTGCTTGAGATAGCCCAGCAAAAAATCGATATTTAAACTGCGCTCGTGCGCCTCGTCGATGATCAGGGTGTCATAGGCGCGCAACAGCGGGTCGCCCTGCGTCTCGGCCAACAAAATACCATCGGTCATCAACTTGACCTGGGCCGAGGCCAGCAAGCGATCTTGAAAACGCACTTTATAGCCCACCACCTCGCCCAGCGGGGATTGCAATTCCTGCGCGATGCGTTTGGCGACCGAACTGGCCGCAATACGACGGGGTTGGGTGTGGCCAATCCACATCGGGCGCTGGCCTGTAGGCCGGGCGCCACGGCCCAAGGCCAGGGCGATTTTGGGCAGTTGGGTGGTCTTGCCCGAGCCAGTTTCGCCACACACAATGATGACCTGATGCTCGCGCATCGCTTGCTCGATTTCCAGGCGGCGGGCACTGACCGGGAGATGCTCGGGAAACTCAAGATGAAACGGCGGCTTCACGGGACTGAAAAAATGGCGCTGGTTTGAGGGACAATCACGCATTATCCTCTGCCACCCCAGACACCGCCCATGTCCGCTGTTTTCAATTTCACCTTTGTCCCGTGGTTCCGTTCGGTGGCGCCCTACATCCACATGCACCGGGGCAAGACCTTTGTGGTGGGGGTCGCAGGCGAAGCCCTGCAAGCGGGCAAGTTGCCCAACCTGGCCCAAGACATCGCCCTGATACAAAGTATGGGCGTCAAAATCGTGCTGGTGCACGGTTTTCGCCCCCAAGTCAACGAGCAACTCCGACTCAAAGGGCACAGTGCGCGTTACTCCCATGGTATGCGCATCACCGACGAAGTCGCGCTGGACTGCGCCCAAGAGGCTGCCGGGCAATTGCGCTACGAAATTGAAGCCGCCTTCAGCATGGGGTTACCCAACACGCCCATGGCTGGTGCCACGGTGCGGGTGATTTCAGGCAATTTCCTGACCGCCCGCCCGGTGGGCATCGTCGATGGGGTCGATTTCCAACATTCGGGCTTGGTGCGCAAAGTGGATGTAGCCGGTATCAGTCAAATCCTGCACGACGGCTCGCTGGTGCTGCTTTCACCGCTGGGCTTCTCGCCCACCGGCGAAGCTTTTAATCTCACGATGGAAGAGGTGGCCACCTCGGTTGCCATGGCCTTGCAAGCCGATAAATTGCTGTTTGTGACCGAAACCCCGGGCATCCGCCAACGCCCGCTGGAGCCCGCCACCGACGAGAACCCCATCGACACCGAACTGTCCCTGGCCGATGCCAAGCGCCTGTTGGCCGAATTGCCCCCTGCCCAAAACCCGACCGACCTGTCGTTTTACTTGCAACACTGTGTCAAGGCCTGCGAGGGCGGTGTCGAACGCAGCCACATCTTGCCCTTTGCCGTCGACGGGGCCTTGTTGCTGGAAATCTATATGCACGACGGCATAGGCACCATGGTGGTGGACGAAAAATTGGAAGAACTGCGCGAGGCCACGCACGAAGACGTGGGCGGTGTTTTGCAACTGATCGAGCCATTTGAAAAAGACGGCACTTTGGTGCGCCGTGACCGCACCGAGATCGAACGCGATATAGAGCAATACACCGTGATCGACCACGACGGCGTGATCTTTGGCTGTGCGGCGCTCTACCCTTACCCCGAAGCCAGTACCGCGGAGATGGCGGCTCTGACAGTATCCCCACAATCGCAGGGTCAAGGCGACGGCGAGAAAATACTGAAACGCATCGAGCATCGAGCGCGAATTCTGGGCCTGAAGTCGATCTTTGTACTCACCACCCGCACCACACACTGGTTTCTGCGGCGCGGCTTTGTACAAGTCGATCCTGATTGGTTGCCCGAATCGCGCAAACGCAAATACAACTGGGACCGAAAAAGCCTGGTTCTGGTCAAAAACATCTGAAGGACAAACCCATGGCACGCACTGTCAAATGCATCAAACTGGGCACCGAGGCCGAAGGCCTGGATTTGCCGCCCTATCCCGGCGAACTGGGCAAACGAATTTGGGAAAATGTCAGCAAGCAGGCTTGGGCTGACTGGCTCAAACACCAAACCATGCTGGTGAACGAGAACCGCCTGAATCTGGCCGACCAACGCGCCCGTCAATACCTGGCGCGCCAAATGGAGAGCCATTTTTTTGGCAGTGGGGCCGATCAGGCTCAAGGTTACGTCCCGCCCCAAACCTGAAAGAGCCCAATGCAGGTCGTGGACTGGGGTGGTGATGGTCAACCCCGCAGCGCCCTCTATCCCGACCTCTACCGCAGCCATGGCAGCGACGGCGATCATGGACTGGCGCAGGCGCGCCATGTGTTTTTAGGTGGCTGTGAATTACTGGGCGAGCACGCCCTTTGGCGCCATCGGCCGTATTGGTGCATCCTGGAAAACGGCTTCGGACTGGGGCTGAATTTTCTGGCCACCTGGCAGGCCTGGCGACAAGACCCGAGTCGTGCATCACGCCTGCACTATGTCGCCACCGAAGCCCATCCTGTGCAGGTGGGCGATGTGCTACGCAGCACTCAAGCCTGGCCCGAATTACACCACCTGACCCGCTCTTTGGCGGACCAATGGTGGGGGCTGTTGCCCGGCGTGCATCGCCTGGTGTTTGAAGGCGGCGCTGTGCAACTCGATTTGGTGGTCGGCGATAGCACCCTGGCCTTGCCGCAGTTGAACCTGCGTGCCGATAGCGTTTATCTGGATGGTTTTAGCCCACGCGTCAACCCAGCCATGTGGTCCGTCAAAGTCTTGCGTGAGCTGACCCGCCTGAGCCGACCCGGTGCGCTGTGGGCCACTTGGTGCGTCGCCGGCAGCGTCACCCGCACCCTCACCGAGCTGGGGCTGAAGGTTGCCAAAAGGGCCGGATTACCGCCCAAACGCGAAGCCTTGCAAGCGCATTGGCCAGGCCTGGGCATGACGCCCAAGGCGGTGGGCTCGGCCCCAGTCTGGGTATTGGGCGCGGGTCTGGCGGGTGCCAGCGTGGCCCGGGCTTTGGCCGAACGCGGCCGCAAGGTGCGGGTGCTCGATGCGCTAGGGTCGGCTGCTGGGGCCTCTGGCTTGCCTGCGGGTCTGGCGGCCTGCCACACCAGCACCGAGGACCTGGCCCTGTCGCGTCTGACCCGCATGGGTTTGCGCCATACGCTGTCGCGTCTGCAAGCCTTGCCCATCGGGCACAGCTGGGCACCCAGCGGACTCGATGAGCTACACCTCCCCCCCAAATCGAAGCGCGTCTTGCCCAACCCTACAGCCCTGAGTCGGGACTGGTACACCCAAGCCCCCGAACTCGACGCCATGAAGCACGACTGGTGGCAAGTGCAAGCCGGTGGCTGGCATCAACCCCGGGCCTGCTGGCTCAAACCCGCCGAGCTGGTGCGCCATCTGCTGGCTCACCCGGACATCGAATTCACCCCAAACACCGATTTGCACGCTGTTCAATACGCACCCACGGGTTGGCGTCTGCTGGGTGCTCCGGGCTTGTTGCAAGAGGGCATACAAGACCTGGTCCTGGCCATGGGGCCAGGCACCGTCCCGATCCTGGACGCCCTGGGGTGTAGATTACCGATGCAAGCGGTGCGCGGGCAACTCAGCCTGGGGCCTGTGCCGCCAAATCGGCCTGCTCATTGGCCTGCTAGACCGCGCAACGGCGACGGTAGCCTGTTGCCCGAAGTCCCCCTGAACGGACTGGCCTACTGGATGGTCGGTTCAAGTTTTGATCGCCAACGCCATGAACCTGTGGTCCTGCCACAAGACCATGAACTCAACGCCCAGCGCTGGCAGCGTTTGGCCCAGGGCGTGGACGCACTGGGGTCGCCATCCAATTGGCAGGCCTGGGCGGGGGTCAGGGCGACGGTCCACGACCGTCTGCCTTGGGTGGGCTCGGTCGCCCACTCGCAGGGCAAGGGTTTGTGGGTGCTGGCGGGTCTAGGGGCCCGAGGATTGACCTTGGCTTGCCTGGCGGGTGATCACCTGGCCGCGCGCATCACCGAAACCGCTGACCCGCTCCCAATCAGTTTGAAAAATGCCTGGTGCGCCCAGCGAGACGCTTGAACCCTGTTTTTTCGCATGGCCACTTGCATGGCTGGAGCCAGCCGATCTAAGCTGGACCAGCCCCTTATATCTCTCTTGCATATAAGTCTAAGAAAAAAATCGTTTGTTTTGGCATAAAGAGAGCCTACAGTTCGTCCGTCAACCCAGATCCGAACCATGTACGCCTATAACGAATTCGACCGTCTAGCCATCCACCAGCGCGCTGCTCAGTACCGTGATCAATTGCAACGTCATTTGCGTGGCGAGTTGGCCGCCGATGAATTTCGGCCTCTGCGACTGCAAAACGGTTGGTACGTGCAACGCCATGCGCCGATGCTGCGGGTTGCTGTGCCCTACGGCGAGATTCAAAGCCGCCAACTCCGAGCCTTGGCCCGCATCGCACGCCAATTTGATCAACCTGAGCCCGAAGTACTGAGGGCGGCTCAAACAGCGCAAAGCGCCATCGACCCAGCGCGTCCCGCGCCCCTCTTGGTGCACGGCGTGGCCCACTTCACCACGCGACAAAACGTGCAATTCAACTGGATCCCCTTACATCGCAGCGCCGACGTGATGGACCTGTTGGCCGAGGTAGATATGCATGGCATACAGACCAGCGGCAATTGCATCCGCAACATCACCAGTGACGCACTGGCGGGCATTGCCCCAGACGAAGTCGCCGACCCCCGACCGTGGGCCGAAATCATGCGGCAATGGAGTACCCTGCATCCCGAGTTTGCGCACCTGCCCCGCAAATTCAAAATCGCCATCACCGGTGCCCGCGAAGACCGCGCCGCCATCGGCTGGCACGATGTGGGCTTGCGACTGTGGCATCACCCGCAGGACGGTTTGGGCTTTCGGGTTCAGGCTGGTGGCGGCATGGGCCGTACCCCGATCATAGGGCGCGTGCTGCGCGAATTTTTACCGGCCGCCGATATTCTGTGTTACCTCGAAGCCCTGATACGCACCTACAACCGCTGGGGTCGGCGCGACAATTTGTACAAAGCCCGCATCAAGATACTGATCAAAGCCGAAGGCCAGCGCTTCATCGACGAGCTCGAGCAAGAGTACCAACGCATCATCGAACACGGTGCGGCGCATCGGGTCAGCGAAGCTGAGGTGAAACGCGTGCAAGGGCAATTTTTCAGGCCCCCCGAACCGGCCGACCACAGCAACGCCGAGCTGAAATTGGCACGCATTCTGCAAGCCGCCGCACAAGACGACACCGAGTTCGTCCGTTGGCTGCAGCGCAACGTCAGCGCCCACCGTAACCCCCAACTTCGAGCAGTCACCCTGTCTTTCAAGCGCCCAGGCCAAGCACCCGGCGACGCCAGTGCCGCACAGCTCGATGCCGCAGCCGATTTGGCCGAGCAATTTTCGGGGGGCGAAGCCCGCATCACCCACGAGCAAAACCTGTTGTTGCCCTGGGTGTCCTGCGATCAGTTGCCCGAGCTGTGGCGCGAAGCGCGTCGGTTAGGGCTGGCGCGACCGCATACGGGTTTGTTGTCTGACATCATCGCTTGTCCGGGCGGCGATTATTGCGCCTTGGCCAATGCCCGATCTTTGCCGTTGGCCGAGGCCATTTTGTCGCGCTATCAAGACCTCGACGAGCTCGACGACCTTGGTCCCATCGACTTGCACATCAGCGGCTGCATCAATTCGTGCGGGCATCACCACAGCGGTCATATTGGGGTCCTGGGGGTCGATAAAGACGGACAAGAGTGGTACCAAATCACCCTGGGAGGCTCCGATGGCCGTTACATCGGCGGACCGGCCCAGCCTGGCAAGGTGCTGGGGCCGTCGTTTGCCGCCGTCGAAGTGCCCCAGGCCATCGAGGCCCTGCTGCACACCTACGTTGAAATCCGACAGGCCGGCGAACGCTTCGTGGACACCGTGCGACGTGTCGGTGCCCAGCCGTTTCGGGTCGCCACCCAAGCGGTGCGCCACATCACCGCACACGCCACACTGGCCTGAGAAAGACCCCATGCAACTCTGGACCATACCCCCAACACAGCCCGAAGCATTAGTGCTGGATAACACCGCTGATGCCGAGACGGTGGACTGGCAAGATCATCCCTGTATTGAACTGATGTTTCCGAAATTCACCGATGGGCGCGCATACAGTCAAGCCCATGTACTGCGCCGCCGAGGCTATGCGGGCGATATCCGCGCCGTTGGCGACGTGCTGCCCGATCAGTTGCATGCCATGCGACGGTGTGGCTTTAGCAGCGCAGTTTTGCGCGCCGATCAATCCTTGACCACAGCCCAAGCCGTGCTCTCGCTGGCCCTGCCCGCCTATCAGGGCGACGCGCGACAGCCGCTGCCTCTTTTTCTGCGCGAGCCACAGAGATGAATGCGAACGCCCCTCTGCCACGCGTCAGCCAGCGACTGGCCCAGGCCAGCCCCGACTTTGCCCAGAAGTTATCGGCGACCCAGGCCTTGCTCAGAAAAGCCAGCCAAGAGCATGCCCAAATCAAGCAGGCTTCCAGCCTGGGGGCCGAAGACGTGGTCATCAGTCACCTGATCGCCGAGATGGGCCTGCCCATACCGGTCTTCGTGCTCGATACCGGCGCCCTGCACCACCAAACCCTGGCCTTGCTGGAGCGTCAGCAAGCCTCGGCACGCTGGACCATCGAAGTCCATCGCCCGGTCCAGACACAGGTCCTGGCCTGGGTGGCGCAGCACGGCCAAGAGGCCATCACCCAAAGTGTCGCCCTGCGACAAGACTGCTGCCGGGTGCGCAAAATCGAACCCTTGGAGCGGGCTTTGCAAGGCCAAAGCGCCTGGATCACAGGCTTGCGCCGTGAACAGTCGGCTTCCCGCGCCGAAGTGCGCGAGATCGACGACAGCGAGCAAGCCCTTCGAGGACGAGTCAAATTCAATCCTCTGGCGAACTGGTTATGGGGCGATGTCTGGCACTACATCGCCAGCCAACAGATTGACTACAACCCGCTGCACGATGACTTTTACCCCAGTATCGGTTGCGCCCCATGCACCCGAGCCATCAGCCTGGGCGAGCCGTTTCGCGCAGGCCGCTGGTGGTGGGAAGACGATAGCGCCAAGGAATGCGGCCTGCATATGAAAAAACCATGAACGCCAGAACCGAACCCGCCCACCTCAGCCCCCTGCGCCACAGCCACCTGGACGCGCTGGAAGAGGAAACCATTTTTTTATTGCGCGAAGTGGCCGCCGTCTTTGAGCGCCCCGCCTTGCTGTTTTCCGGGGGCAAAGACTCTTTGGTGATGCTGCGCTGCGCCGAAAAAGCCTTTGGCCGAGGCCGCCTGCCCTACCCTTTGCTGATGATCGATACGGGTCACAACTTTCCCGAAGTCACCGCTTTTCGGGATCGAAGGGCGGCCGAGCTGGGCGCGCAACTGATTGTGCGCAGCGTCGAGGACTCGATGCGACGCGGCACGGTGCGTCTGGCGCACCCCCAAGAGAGCCGTAACGCTCACCAATCCGTGACCTTGCTCGAAGCCATCGAAGAATTCCGCTTCGATGCCCTGATCGGTGGCGCTCGTCGCGATGAAGAAAAGGCCCGCGCCAAAGAGCGCCTGTTCAGCCATCGGGATGGTTTTGGACAGTGGCAACCCAAAGACCAAAGGCCCGAGCTGTGGACCTTATTTAACACCCGTCTGCAGACTGGCGAGCACTTTCGGGTCTTTCCCATCTCGAACTGGACCGAACTCGATGTATGGCTCTACATCGAACGAGAACAGATCGAACTCCCCTCGATTTATTACAGCCATGCACGCGAAGTGGTGCAACGTCGCGGCCTATGGGTGCCGGTGACCGATTTGACCCCGGCGCGGCCCGATGAAAGGGTTGAAATTCGGCAAGTACGCTTTCGCACCGTGGGCGATGTGACTTGCACCTGTCCGGTGCTCAGCAACGCCAGCAAGCCCAGCCAAATCGTCCTCGAGACCCTGAGCGCCGAAGTCAGCGAAAGGGGTGCCACCCGGATGGACGATCAGACCTCGGACGCCTCGATGGAAAAACGCAAAATGGACGGTTATTTCTAATGGACGCGCTCAAATTCATCACCTGTGGCTCGGTCGACGACGGTAAAAGCACTTTGATTGGTCGACTGCTGGTCGACACCCAAGCCGTGTTGAGCGATCAACTCGCCGGCGTTCAACGCCGTGGCATGACCGATTTGGCTTTATTGACCGATGGGTTGAGCGCCGAGCGAGAGCAAGGCATCACCATCGATGTGGCACATCGGTATTTCAGCACCGCCAAACGCAAATTCATCATTGGCGACACCCCCGGCCACGAACAATACACCCGCAATATGGTCACCGCTGCCAGCACTGCCGATGCGGCGGTGGTGCTGGTTGATGCAACCAAAATGGAAGGCGACTCAGATACCGCATCGTTGCTGCCGCAAACCATGCGTCATAGTTTATTGGTCCATTTGTTGCGGGTGCCGTCGCTGGTGTTTGCCGTCAACAAACTCGATGCAGTGAAGGACGCGCCCCACTCGTTTGAGCGCATCCGTCGGGCATTGCTGGCCTTCACCCGCGACGCCGGCATCCCGGCGCCAGCCATTATTCCGATTTCAGCCTTACTGGGTTGGAACGTGGTTCAGGCCCATTCAGAATGGTGTGGCTACGATGGACCCAGTTTGTTGTCGCTGCTTGAAAAGATGCCCAACACCCCAGTGGATGACGCCCTGGACGCAGCCTTTCCGGTCCAATGGGTGGAAAAGAACCACGATGCCGCCCAAACCGAGATGGGACGGCGGGTGTTTTGGGGTCGCTTGGCCTGCGGCACGCTGCGCCTGGGTCAAACCCTGCAGGTCTTTCCCAGCGGTCAAACGGCCCGCGTGGCCCGATTGCTCGATGCGGTGCGCGAAACACGCCATGCCATTGCCGGGCACAGCGCTGGGGTGATACTCGATCGCGAGATTGATGTCTCGCGCGGCGACTGGTTGTTGGCGGGCACTGGCTGCCCCAGCTGGCGCGAGATTGTGGCCACGCTGGCCTGGATGGACGATGCCCCCCTGCAAACCGGTCGGGTCTATTGGGCCTTGCATGGACGGCGCTGGGTCAAGGCCAAGGTCACGGCCATTGAACATCGGCTCGATATTCAGACTCTGGCGCCAACCCCGGCCGAGCAGCTGCTCACCAACGAGGTTGGGCGCGTGCGCCTGCAATTGCAACAAGCCATCCCCTGCCTGCCTTACACCCGGTCGAGAGGCCTGGGAGCCATGGTTTTGGTGGACACGACCAGCCACCAAACCAGCGCCGCTGTCCTGATCGAGGGGAGCACCTCAAACGGCAAGCCCGAATGATGCACAGGCGGTGGGGATCGGGTTAAAATAAAGAGTGTGGCTCTTTTAGAGCCCCATTCATCGTCCCTCATCTTCCCTCTGGGCCCCGAAAAGTCACGTTTTTTCTACCATGACCCACGTCGTCACCGAAGCCTGTATCCGTTGCAAATACACCGATTGCGTCGATGTCTGCCCTGTGGACTGCTTTCGCGAAGGCCCTAATTTCCTCACCATCGACCCCGATGAGTGTATCGACTGTGCAGTGTGCATCCCAGAGTGCCCGGTCAACGCCATTTACGCCGAGGAGGACGTACCTGATGGCCAGCAACACATGGTGGCCCTGAACGCCGAACTCTCCCAACTGGGTTGGCCAAGCATCACCAAACGCAAAGCCCCGTTGCCCGACGCCGACGAATGGAAAAACAAAACCGGCAAGTTAACCGAACTCAAGCGCTGAGTTTGGTTCCAGCCATTGTGATTGGTGCTGGCCCTGTGGGCCTGTACCAGGCTTTTCAATTGGGTTTGTTGGGCTATCCCTCGCTGCTGATGGACTGCCTGCCTCACATCGGTGGCCAATGCGCCCAGCTCTACCCCGACAAACCGATCTATGACATTCCTGGTTTGCCGCGTTGCAGCGGCCAGGAGTTGATTGATCGACTGCGACAACAAATCGCCCCATTTGAGGTGCAATTTGAATTGGGTCAAAGGGTCAGTCGAGTGCAGGGTCTTGGAGCGGGCCAATTCGAGGTTCAAAGCGACAGCGGTCAAACTTGGCGTTGTCAAAGCCTATTCATAGCCGCCGGTGTAGGCGCTTTCGTGCCGCGCTCGCTGCCGCTCGAGGCCCTGTCCGAACTGGCGGGCACTTGTCACGCCCACGAACCAATGCCAGAAGTATCCGCTGCGGCCCATGTGGTCATCGCCGGGGGTGATGAGCTCATCATGGGGCCGCTGCGTCACTGGGTAGCACAAGACACAGCCAGCCTGACGCTATTGCATCGGCGCAACAAACTCGAGCTCTCTGCGTCCGATCAGGCCTGGGTGAGCCAACAAATTCATTCTGGGCGCTTGCACTTTAAAGTGGCGCAGGCGGTGGGTCTGCAATCGACCCAAGGCCGCTTACAGGCCCTTGAGCTGGCTCCGCCCGACGCCAACACCGAAACCTACCCCTGTGATTTGCTGGTGATGTGCTTGGGTCTGAGCCCCAAACTGGGTCCCTTGGCCGAGTGGGGGCTGGCCATGAATCGACGTCAGGTCAAGGTCAACACGCATGATTTTGGCACCAACGTTGCGGGCATTTATGCGGTAG
The DNA here is from genome assembly GCA_964390775.1 of uncultured Bordetella sp. Taxonomy (GTDB): domain Bacteria; phylum Pseudomonadota; class Gammaproteobacteria; order Burkholderiales; family Burkholderiaceae_C; genus Limnohabitans. Next base: position 20,412 of record CAYMJT010000007.1, on the reverse strand, counting down.
GCGATATCAATCACTACCCTGGTAAGCGCAAGTTAATCGCCTGTGGATTCCACGAAGCGACACTGGCGGCCTACGGCGCTGCCGAGCGCATGAGCGGTGCGCCAGTGGCCCTGGAATACACGACGGCTTCAGCCCGCCTGCACCAGCGACTCAAAGTATGATTTGCGTCGCTTGCGGTGCGTGCCCGTGATTCAGGGGGCCGTGGCCTTGGCCAGTGCGAACCTTTGCACCAGTGGCAATGGCCGACAAGATGTAGTCCCGTGCCAAACGCACCGCCGCTTCCAACTCATGCCCCAGTGCCAGATGCGACGCAATGGCCGATGAGAGGGTGCAACCCGTGCCATGCACATTGTGGCTTGCTATGCGCTCACTGGCCAAGCGCAAGCCGCTATGGCCTGGCCGGGCCAACCAATCGACCACGGTTGTGCCCGCCAGATGCCCGCCCTTGAGCAGTACTGCTTGGGCCCCTAGGGCCAGTAAGGCGTCGGCGGCAGCAGGCAGAACCTCGGCCTCAGCGATCCGATGACCCAATAACCACTCGGCCTCGTCCAGGTTGGGGGTGATCAGGCTGGCACGGGGGAACAATTGACGCACCAACTCGGTGACGGTTTCTTCGGCAATCAGGCGGTCGCCGCTGGTGGCCACCATCACCGGGTCCAGCACCACATGGGCCGGACGGTATTGGTCTATGGCCCAGGCCACCACTTCGACGATTTCAGGGGCGTGCAGCATCCCGATCTTGATCGCATCGGCCCCGATGTCATCCAGCACCGATTCCAGTTGCGCTTTCAAAAAGGACGGTGGCACAGCATGAATGGCCTGCACGCCGACGGTGTTTTGGGCCGTCAGCGCGGTCAGCGCCGACATGCCGTAGCAGCCCAAGGCGGCAAAGGTTTTCAGGTCGGCTTGGATGCCGGCACCACCGCCACTGTCAGATCCGGCGATGGTCAGAACTCGGGCGTAACGGGGAGATGTTTTAGCACTCATGTCCCGCATCATACGCAAGGCCGCCAGCGGGGCTTTGTGATCGGGGACAATACGCCCATGAATGAGGGAGTGAAGTCCAGCAGCGCCATGCGTTGCGTGATCCTGGGGGCGGGCCTGATGGGCCGCCTGCTGGCCCATGCCCTGGCCCGTGACGGACACCAGGTCGAAGTCCACGAGGCCCTAGGGCCCGAGGCCACTGGCGCCGCCGCGCGGGTGGCTGCTGCCATGTTGGCCCCTTTGGCTGAGTCGGCCATTACCGAGACCTCGGTGGTGCGCATGGGTCAGTACTCCATGGCGCGTTGGTTTGAATTGCTGCCCCAGTTACCCGAACCCGTCTTCAGCCAGAAAAAAGGCAGCCTGATCGTCTGGCATCGACAAGATGCCCCACTGGCTCGGCAATTCGAACACATGTTGCTCGAAACCCAGCGTGTTTGCCCCGAGTTACCCGGCCTGGAAAAAGTCGATGGGACGCGCCTAGGTGACCTAGAACCCAGCTTGAATGGCCGCTTCACCCAGGGGCTTTATTTGCCCGGCGAAGGGCAACTCGATAACCGCGAGCTACTGCATGCGCTGCTGCACGCCCTGCAACAATCGCCAAGCGTGACCCTGCACTGGCACTCGCCGCGTGCGCCCGCCGATTTCAAACTCGACGATCACGACGCCATCGACTGGTTGATCGACTGCCGAGGACTGGGGGCGCGGGATCAATTGCGCCTGCGCGGGGTGCGGGGTGAGGTCATCCGTTTACACGCCCCCGACGTCAGCTTGCAACGACCTACGCGCCTGATCCACCCCCGTTATCCGATCTACATCGCTCCCAAGCCCAATCACCTCTTTGTGATCGGGGCGACTGAAATCGAATCGGAAGACCTCTCCGAAGCCAGCGTACGCTCTACCCTCGAGTTGCTCAGCGCAGCCTACACCGTTCATCCGGGCTTTGCCGAGGCTCGAATTTTGGAGATTGCCACCCAGGCGCGTCCGACTTTGCCCGACAATTTGCCATGTATCACCTTGCATGGTCCCCGACACATCAGTTTGAATGGCCTGTATCGGCACGGATTTCTGATCTCACCGGCCATGTTGGATGCTGCCCTAGAGTGGCTACAGTACCAAACCACAGAATCGGCCCTGAATTGGGGCTTGCGTGTCGAAGATGAACGAAACCATTGAAGTCCTGATCAACCACAAGCCGCAAACCTTGCCCTTGGGAGCCACGCTGGCCGATGCGATTCGTGCCGCTGGTGTGCAAGCGCCCTTTGCGGCGGCAGTCAATCTGGAGTTCATCCCGAAGGCCCGTCATGCGGCTCACTCATTGAAATCCGGCGACCAAATCGAATTGATCGCGCCCATCACCGGCGGTTGAACCATGAACACATCCACGGACCCCCTTGTTTTATACGGCCAGCCGTTTCACAGCCGTTTACTGCTGGGTACCTCGCGTTACCCTTCCCCCGCCGTATTGGCGCGCGCCGTCGAAGTCTCGCGCCCAGCCATGCTGACCGCCTCGCTGCGGCGTCAAACGGCCCAGGGCGTGGCTGCGTCGCGCGAGTTTTTTCAACTTTTGCGCGACACTGGCGTCGCGGTCTTGCCCAACACCGCCGGCTGCCACAGTCTGCAAGAAGCGATCACCACCGCCGAGATGGCGCGCGAAGTGTTCGAGACCGACTGGATCAAGTTGGAACTGATCGGTGACGACTACACTCTGCAGCCCGACACTCTGCAATTGCCTCAAGCCGCGGAAAAGCTGATTCGCATCGGCTTTAAGGTGTTGCCCTACAGCACAGACGACTTGGTGCTGTGCCAACGCCTGGTCGATGTGGGCTGTCAAGCGGTCATGCCGTGGGCGGCGCCCATCGGCACTGGCAAAGGCCCCATCAACCCCTATGCCATGCGCACCCTGCGCGAGCGCTTGAATGTACCGCTGATCGTTGACGCTGGCTTGGGCTTGCCGTCTCATGCATGTCAGGTACTGGAGTGGGGTTATGACGCGGTGTTGCTCAATACCGCTGTGGCCTTGGCCCGTGACCCGGTTCAGATGGCGCAGGCCTTTGCCGATGCTGTGCGATCGGGCCGGAGCGCGCATCTGGCCGGTGCCATGCAGGCCCAGGAGCAGGCACAACCCAGCACGCCTGTTTTGGGTACCCCGTTTTGGCACCAGTCATGAATCACACCGCACAGGCCTTGGCCGACCTGATCGTTCATTGCCATGCCGACAAGGGTGCCGGCCCTGCCCTGGCGGCGCAGGCTCACATCGATCGCAGCGCGGTCGCTGTGTCGGCGGCCTTGGACTTGGCCTTGCCCGCTTTGGGGTTTGAGCCCCACGACGCAGCCATCCTCAAGAGCGCCTGGCTGCGCCAAAGCCAGCGCCTGGGCGGCTTTGAGGCGAACAGGTGGCCAAGCAATGCCCTTGATTTTGGCTTGCACGCCCACCCCTTGCCTTTCCCGCCGTGCCCAAAAAACTTGGGCCTGTATGCGGTCTTACCCAGTGCCGATTGGGTGGCCCGCATGGCTGCCGTGGGTGTGCCCACCTTGCAACTGCGTTTCAAATCGGACGATCGCCGGGCGATTGAACGCGAAGTGATAGCCGCCGTCAGGGCGGTTCAAGGCAGTACCAGCCTGTTGTTCATCAACGATCACTGGGCCAGCGCCATTGAACACGGTGCCTACGGCGTGCATTTGGGACAAGAAGATCTGCGCATCGCTCCCATCGAGCGGCTTCGAATGTCTGGCGTGCGTCTGGGCTTGTCGACCCATGGCTATGCGGAAATGCTGCGCGCAGATGCAATCGGCCCGAGCTACCTGGCCTTGGGGGCCGTTTTTCCCACCACGCTCAAGCGCATGGCCACACCCCCCCAGGGGCTTGGACGTTTACAGGCTTATGCACAACTCATGGCGCATCGCCCCTTAGTGGGCATTGGGGGCATCGACGCGAGCCGATTCGCCGATGTCAGGGCCTGCGGCGTGGGTTCGGTGGCTGTGGTGCGCGCCATTGTGGGCGATGCGCAGGCTGAACAGGCGGCGCTAAAGCTCATGGCGGCGTGGTAGCGCTATTTGGTGAACTCGCCGCCTTCGACAATCACATTTTCAACGATGCCTGCGCCACTGCGACGGTGTGAGGCAGCGGCCACATACTCGGGTGACTGGAAACAGTTCACCGCCGACTCAAAGGTTGGAAACTCCAGCAAAACAAAACGATGAAAGACCTCAGGGCCTTCCATGATTTGGTATTTGCCGCCCCGGGCCAGGACCTTGGCCCCGTATTTAGCGATGATGCCAGGGACCTGGTCGGTATAGCGTTTGTACTCGACGGGATCGTGGATGACGCAGCGAGCAATCCAGTAAGCGGGCATGTTTGAACTCCAATAATTAAATCAGCCACCGGCGACCGCATTGCCCAAATTGGGCAACCAGGTCGCCACCTGGGGAAAGAAGACCAGCGACAGGATGGCGATCAGCAACATGATCCAGTAAGGCACTGAACCTTTGAAAATCTCGCCCGTGGAGAGGTCTTTTTCGTCGGTGACTGCGGCTTTGACCGTGAACACCAAAATACCGAAAGGCGGAGTCAGCAATCCAGTTTCGATGGCGATGATGCCGATGATGGCAAAGGCAATCGGGTCAAAACCCAAGGCGATGGCCAAGGGTCCAAAGACGGGCACGGTGAGCAAAATGATCGAAATCGAGTCGATGATGCAACCCAGGATGAACCAAACCAGAACCATCAAGGCCAGAATGGTGTAAGGTGACAGACCAGAGCCCAAGAAATACTCTTTGGCCGCCCCCGTGATGCCAGTCATTGACAATACCCTGGAATACAGTGCGGCGGTGACCAGCAGCAATAGCAGGGGGGCCGACGTGCGGCCCACCGACAAAATCGCCTCTAGCATTTCTTTGCCGCGCATACCGCGCATGAGCGCCAGAATCAGTGACAAGGCCGCACCCACCCCAGCGCCTTCGGTCGGGGTGAAGACGCCAAGCCAAATACCGCCCAAGACCAGCGCCACCAAAACCAGGATACCCAGGGTGCTGTAGAAGATGGTGCTTAAATCTTCGGCTTCGGCTTTGGCATACGAGGCGCGGGCTTGCTGTTGTGCCAGGGGCAGGTTGTCTCCCTCGCCGACCCGCTCAGGGCTGGTGTATGACACCCACAGGATGTAGATGATATAGAGGGCCACCACAATAAAACCTGGGATGATGCCCGCGATAAAGAGCTTGCCTATGGCCAACTCGGTCAACACACCCCAGACGATCATCAGTACCGAGGGCGGAATCAACATGCCCAAACAGGCACTTCCAGCGATGCAACCTAAAGCGAATTTACGCTCGTAACCATAGCGTCGCATCTCGGGGTAGGCGATTTTGGAAAAGGCCGCCGCCGCCGCAATCGAAACACCGGTCACAAAGGCGAACACAGCATTGGATAAAACGGTGGCGATACCCAGGCGACCTGGCAAACGGCGGGTCAGGCGGTTGATGAGGGTGAACAAATCACTGGCAGCCCCGCATTTGGCCAAAAATTCGCCCATCAGCATAAACAGTGGAATGACCGCAAACACATAGTCGCGCAAGGCTTCATAAGCCGTGTTGGAGGCAAAGCTGATGACGGTGTCCATTTGCTCGGTCATCAGGTAAATACCCAGCAGACTGGTCACACCCAGCGACACCGCGATGTGCACGCCGCTAAATACCAAGAGCAGCAACACGCCGACCATGATCAGCATTTGTTGGGGATCAAACATGAAAGACCTTTAGTGTTGAGAGGCCGCGAATTCGCCCTCGCGCCCCTGAATCGCGTTACTGATGTTTTGCAGCATCAACAAGATATAGCTGAGACTAGCCAAAGCAGTGCCCAGCACAATGATGAATTTGGCGGGCCAGACTGGTACCCTCAGAGCCCCTTCGCCTTCGTACTCGCCCGAATTCCAGGCGTGCGCGGCGCCGTCGAGGGTGCCATAGCAAATCAGGCCAAAGAACAACACCCCAATCAACGCGCCCCATGCGGCCAAAAGGCTTTGCCAGCGCGGACTGAGATGCACAACCAGGGTGTCGACATTGAGCATACCGCCCGAGCGGATGGCATAGCCCGCCTGCAAGAAACAGATGATGACAATGGACAAGGAAATGATCTCGGGCGTCCCTTTGACGGGACTGTTGAATAGCACCCGCCCCGAGACATCGGCGACCACCAGAAAGCACAGGACAAAGGCCCAGATGGCAGCGGCCACCATACAGGCCTTGGTCACCCAATCAGCGAATCGGTTCAACATTGTGGTTTACTTGATGCTGTAACGCACGGGCCACTTGTGCCCCATTTTCTCGGCGCCCTCCAGGGTAAGTTTCAGCACCTGCGAAGCCGGCATGCCCTTGGCGTCCAGATCGGCCGCCATGGTTTGGGGCCAGTCTTTAAGGGAGTTGGCCCAGTCGACGCGAACACTCTCGGGCACCTTCTTGACTGTAACGCCCAATCCACGCAACTGCTCGAGTTGCTTAGGGTAGTTTTCTTCGTTCACAGAGCCCGTCATGGCCTCAAACTCTTTGGCCACCTCGGTAATGATGGTTTGCACTTCTTTGGGCAATCGGGCGAAACGAGCCTTGTTCATGGTCAGGCCGTGCCAGGTGATGGCACCAAATCCAGTCTCGGTGTAGTGCTTGGCCACCTCGTTGAGTTTGAAGTTGACCCAGCCCGAAGGAAACATGATCCAACCGTTGTACACGCCAGTTTGCATCGAAGTATAGGCTTCAGGCAGGCTGGACTGGACTGGTACGGCGCCAGCGTATTCCAACCACTTGAGGTTCAATCCAGCACCAGCCAGTTTGCGACCCTTGAGTTCGGACACGGCGTTCCATTCGAAGGTGGTGCCCAGGTTGTAGCCGTTGTCAGCGATCAGCGCCAACAGGGTTTGGTTGTACTTGTCCTCGAACACCTTGGACATGAACGGAACCTGATCATAGACCTGGCGTGCCAGTTGAACACTGGCTTTGGGGCTCATGGTGCCAAAAGGCAGCATCACCTGGAAGGCATGCAGAGGCAAATTGGATGCTTCAAAGCAGAAACAATAACCACCGATGTCGATCAAGCCAGACTGCACCCCTTCAAGGGTGTCGGCCACCTTGACCATGGCGCCGCCATAGCCTTCAACAAACTCAACTTTATGCGATGTGCGTTGCGCGACGCGCTTGCTGACCTCGGGGACAAAGAAGTTTTGCATCAGGTTCACGTAGGTATTGGCCGCCGGATGTCCGGAAGCAATGCGCAGACGGATGGTTTCGGCATGCGTTGCACCGATGCCGGACAAGGCCAGCAAACCCGCCAACAGGCTCATTTTGAAACGCTTGATCATGGTGGAACTCCTCGGATGAAATGGTTGAAAACAAGGCCGTCTTCAGGCTGGCAATATCAGACTGGAGCCGGTGGTTCGGCCGGCTTCAAGATCGGCATGGGCGCGCGCAATATCGTCAATTTTGTAACGTTGGTTGATCGATACCTTGAGGGCCCCCTGTCGGAACATCTCGAACACACTGGCGGCCGAGTCACGCAATTCCTGGGTGGAGGAGGTGTAGGTGACCAAGGTCGGGCGGGTGAAATACAGCGAGCCCATTTTTTGCAACGTGCCTGCGGCCACGGGCGGTGGAGCGCCAGTGGTGGTGCCAAACGACACAAAGAAACCACGCGGCTGCAAAGAGTTCAGCGAAGCCTCAAAAGAGTCTTTGCCTACCGAGTCGTACACCACGGGCACGCCCGCTCCCGAAGTGATTTCCTTGACCTTGGCGGCGATGTCTTCACTTTTGCGGTCGATACAAAATTCGTAACCGTTTTGCTTGGCCAAGGCGACTTTATCGGCTCCTCCGGCCACGCCAATCATATGGGCTCCGATGTGGCGTCCCCATTGTCCAGCCAACAAACCGACCCCACCCGCTGCGGCGTGCATCAGAACGAATTGACCGGCTTTGACTGGGTAACAACGCTGCATGAGGTACTCAACCGTCATGCCTTTGAGCAAAATGGCGGCGATCTGCTCGTCGCTCATGAAATCGGGCGATTTCATCAAACGGGCCACTGGGTAGTTTCGGGCAGTCGCACAAGCCCCCAGCATGGGGCCGCTGGCGTAGCAGACCCGGTCGCCCACTTTGAAATCGGTGACACCAGGGCCAACTTTTTCGACCACACCTGCGGCTTCGGTGCCCAAACCCGTGGGCATGGGTGCAGGGTACAGGCCAGAGCGGGTGTAGATGTCTTGGAAGTTAAAGCCTATGGCCGTGTGGCGAATGGTCACCTCACCCGCAGCGGGGTCGGGCAAGTCCGCGCTCTCGATGCGTAAGACTTCAGGGCCTCCGGCGGCGTGAATACGAACAATTCGTGCTTTCATGTCAGGATGTTCCTCTCATTCAGGCAGGGGTCTTGGCCATCGGGTTGCTGTTGCCCGTGTCGGTGTATTCGGGCACACGTCCCATGGCGACGGCTTCTTGCCAGGAAAAATTCAACTCAACTTTGATGCCATTGATCGGTTCGCGCATGAACAACTGGTACAGCATCGAGTTGTGCGCCTTGCGTTCGCTGAATTCGACCCCGTTGGCGCTCAGGCGTTCGATGAACTCGGGCATGCCTTCGCAATTGAGGCAGATGTGGTCAATGCGGCCCGAACCCATGGCCCCGGCAGCAGAAAAGTCACGATCCCCATCCGTGGGAGTCTTCAGATAGGTGTCCTGATGCTCTGAGTGGCGAGCTTTGCCGATGTGAATCACATCCTGTTCGCCAATATAGAGCCAGTAAACCGGAAACCCGAACTCGGGGTGATAGCCATTGCGAAAGCCCAGATTGTTGACAAACCAATCACGCGTCCCTTCGGGATCGTGGGTCAAAATGAGCACATGCTCCAAAAAACGTAAACCCATTTGCTGAGTCCTCCCTACATTGATCATCAAACGATCAATAACCATAAGCTTAGGTGATTCGAGACCCCCAACCGTTAAGGGTTAACGATAGGGGGGGTCTTGGGTTTGGGCCAAATACCCGCACAGCATGATCTGGTTATCATTCGCATTTTTCAGGAGCTTCCATGACAAGAATGTTGGGTCACACGCACCGCTTGGGCGGCTTGAAATTTTGTGCATGCCACCTGATGCCCGAGTTCAGTGCTGCGCCATCTGGCGGCGGAGCCACCTCCCCGAATAAAGCCCCAGTGGTGATCAAAGGTCGCAAGGCACGCGTCATCGACACCCACACCCACTGCCTGTTTCAGGCCAGCCTGGACCTCATGGGGGCCGATGGACCGGGCATTTTGCCGCCGACCAAAGGCGTGGCTGAACACTTCCTTGATCGGGCCGACCCGCTCAAAGATCGTCTGGTGGCCATGGATCGCATGGGGGTCGACATGCAGGTGCTGAGCGTGAACCCCTTTTGGTACAAAAAAGACCGCGAGACCGCCGAAGCGATTTGCAAGATTAACAACGAAAGCCTGGCCGAGCTCATCGCTCTGCATCCGCGCCGCTTTTCGGCCTTCGCCTCAATCGCCATGCAGTTCCCCGAGCTGGCGGTGCAACAGTTGGAGCAGGCCGTGAAAAAATATGGCCTGGTCGGAGCGGCCATTGGCGGTAGCGTGGCGGGTCGTGACTTTTGTCACCCCGAGTACCACCCGGTGCTGGCCAAAGCACAAGAGTTGGGGGTGACATTGTTCATCCATCCGCAAAGCACGCCTGAATTGGCGCACCGATTCAAGGGCAACGGTTGGCTGGCCAATGTGATCGGCAATCCGCTCGACACCACCATCGCCTTGGAGAAATTGATCTTTGAAGGTGTTTTTGACAAATACCCGCAACTGAAAATTCTGGCCGCGCACGGTGGCGGGTTTTTGGGTTCGTACGCCCCGCGCATGGACCGCAGTTGCTATATTTCGCCCCAAAACTGCAACCCCAACATCGTGCTGAAGAAAAAGCCCAGCGAGTACGTTCGACAAATTTACATGGACGCGCTGGTGTTCACACCCGAAGCCTTACGGCACCTGGCTGCCGAAGTTGGGCCAGGCCAAATCATGGTTGGTACCGATCATCCTATTCCCTGGGAAGAGGATCCAATCGGCCATATCATGTCCACGCCCGAACTCAGCGATGAAGACCGCCTGAACATTTTGGGTGAAAACGCCATTCGCGTACTGGGCTTGAAGCCCTGAGCGAATTATTAAGCCGCCCCCATGACCTTGATATCCATATGAAACACTCCTCTCTCTCCCGACGACAGGTCTTGACGCTGGGGACCGCTGCCGCATTGGGGTCTACCTCCTCGGTGTGGGCCCAGTCGGGCTACCCCAACAAACCCATACGCATGATCATTCCATTGGCAGCGGGCAGCGCGGTCGATGTGGCGGCGCGCTTGTTGGCACAAAAAATGTCGGCTTCGCTGGGTCAATCGGTGGTGATTGAAAACATCACTGGTGCCGCTGGCATCATAGGCGCCGACAAGCTGGCCAAGTCGCCTGCCGACGGCTACACCATCGGAGGCTTTAACGACAGCATCCTCACCATGGTGCCCAACATCAACCCGAACACCCCCTTCAACCCGTTGACTGATTTCAGCTACATCACACTGGCTGCAGCGATTGAGTTCAGCGCTTCGGTGGCGGTGAATTCGCGCTTCAAAAACATCGGTGAGCTGGTCGCTGCGGCCAAGGCCGCCCCAGACACCATCACCTATGCCTCGGGGGGCATAGGTAGCCCGCAACACATTGCTGGCGCGCTGCTCTCTGCGCACACGGGGGTCAAACTCAAACATGTGCCTTACAAGGGTGCAAGTCAAGCCGCCCAGGGTGCGGCGGCCGGCGAAGTTGATGTCACTTTTCAGGGGATTGCCACAGTGGCGGCGTTGGTCAAGGCGGGCAAACTGCGCCTGTTGGGCGTGCCCATGAAAAAACGGCACCCGCAGTTTCCAGATGTACCGACTTTCGAAGAAAGTGGCGTACGCAGCTTCGAGTTCGAAACCTGGTTTGCCTTGAATGCTCCGCCTGGCGTACCCAAAGACATCATTGACCGCTTGAACAAGGCCGCCATTCAAGGTCTGGCCGACCCCGAGATCAAAGAACGCTTTGACGCTCTGGGTTTAGTGCCGATAGGCAACAGCCCCGAACAATTCCTGGCCAAAACCAGAGAGCAGCACGCCCGCTATGGCAAAGTGATTCGGGAACAAAATATCAAACCTGAATAAAAAAACCTAGGCCCAACAGGGCCAAGGCAACATCGGATGGGTTAATCCAGGGATGTGCTTTATTTCGGCTGATAGCCAATGGCTTTGATCAGGCTGCCAAAGCGCTCGTATTGAGTCTTGAATACCTGCTCAAAAAACTCAGGCCCCTGTGCCACCGAGGTCAGTCCTAAACCAGGCAGGCGGGCCTGAATTTCAGGCGACAGGATGGCATCATTGATGGCTTTGTTCAAAACGCGCACATGCTCGGCCTGCATGCGCGCCGGACCGACATAACCAAACTCTCCCACGGCGTTAAAGCCTGGCAGGCTCTCGGCAATGGTGGGCGTGTCGGGAAACTGGGTGGTTCTGGCTTCGCTGGTCACGGCGACCAATTTGATCTGGTTGCTGTTGATATACGGCACCATGGCTGATACGCCATCGCCCGCGACCATGATCTGGCCCGAGATCAAATCGGTAGCCACTTGCGCCGCTCCTTTGTAGGGCACATAGGTGAACTTGATGCCAGCTTGCTTGGCCATGTCCTCAAACCACAGGTGCGGGAAACCGCCTTCTCCATTCGAGCCATAGGTCAGCTTGCCCGGATTAGCCCGACCCCAAGCAATCAGTTCAGCCAAATTGCCAAATGGGGTGTTGTTGTTTCGAACCAGGACATTGAAGTTGCGCACCGTGATGGCAATGCGCGTCAAATCTTTGACGACGTCATAACTCGGGTCTTTGGTGGTATGGGGTTGTACCCACAAAGTGCCCGATTGACCTGCACCGATGGTGTAACCGTCGGGGTTGGCGCGCACAATAGCAGCTGTACCGATGCGCCCGCCCGCGCCCCCAATGTTTTCCACCACGATGCTCTGCCCCAAAGAGGCGGCCATGTGGTTTTGCAGCAGACGAACCACGATGTCGATGGTGTTGCCCGGAGGGAATGGGACCAGAATTTTGATCGGGCGATTGGGGTAGGTTCCCTGGGCCTGCACCCAAGGTGCCCAGCCCAAAGCGGCTGCAGCGGCCAAACCCGTTTGAATGACTCGTCGCCGCGAAGAAAAAGATTTCATATGAACTCCTGACTGACAGATGATGTTCAGTTGGTCTGAAATTAGCTCAAGCCATACATGGTTTTGCCCGCCACCGGGACTTTGGCCATGAGTATGTCGCCCGACAAAGACTCGGTGATATAGAGCGTTTTTAAGTCGGGGCCACCGAAGGCAATATTGGCCAGGTGATGGTGGTGCGGGTCTTCTGAATAAACCAGATGAGTGGGCAACATATTGTCATTGAAGCGCCAAACGCCCACCCCCAGATGGCAAACCCATAAACCATTTTTCGAGTCCATTTCGATGCCATCGGGTCCGGCCGCCCCCCCAGAGAGCTGCACCGCAACGCCCGTTTTCGAGACATTGCCATCGGCCATCAGCGGCAAGCGCCAGATCTGCTGCGAGCGGGTGGCCGCGACAAAGCAATGCTTTTCCTGGGTGTTGAGGGTGATGCCATTCGGGCTCGGGACATTCAAGGCCAGACGATCGAGTTGCCCATTGGCGCGTAAGCGAAAAACGCGCCCAGTCGGGTCAGCAATGCCGGTCTGACCTTGATCAGTGAAATACAAATCACCGTTGGCAGCGAAGTGCAAATCATTCAAGCCCTTGAAGCCCTCGCTGAACATCGAGCCCAGCACATTGTCGATGCGACCGGTCTTGGGGTCGAGAACCAAGAGGCCTTGTTTGTAGCAAGTGATAAAGGCCCGGCCATCTTTGTGAAACTTCAGGCCATTGGGCCAACCATCGTACTGAGTCACCAACTCCCAATCGCCTTTGGGGGTAATGCGAAAAATACGACCAAACGGAATATCAACAAACCACAAATTGCCTTCGCGGTCAAAGGAGGGTCCTTCGAGGAAGCATTCGACTTCGGCACCTTGACGATTCGGATCGGACCAGGCCGAACGTTGCTTCTTGCGAAACTTCGCCGGCATGGACATGAACACTTCGGCTTTGATCAGTTCGGGTTGTTGGAAAGGGTTGAACACTGAGTGACTCCGTGACGATGAAAATGAGGGATGTGGGTGAAATTCTGACTGGTATCCAATCTCAACTTAGTTTATTATTTTTATTGACTCTTGACATCCATAGAAACACGAACATGAAACACCGTCGAATGATTTTGGGCTTGATGGGCTTGTGCTTCGCCGCCCTCGCCCCATACTGCTGGGGACAATCCAACTACCCCGATCGCCCAGTACGCTTGGTCATACCTTTTCCGCCAGGCGGCCCCTCAGATGTGCTGGGTCGCTCGCTGGCGCAAAAGCTGAGCACCAGCCTGGGCAAACCGGTGATCATCGAAAACAAACCCGGCGCCGGCACCAACCTGGCCGCCGATCTGGTGGCCAAATCGCCCCCTGACGGACACACCCTGTTGCTCATGATGGTCGGTACTCAAGCCATCAACGAGACCATGTACCCCAAGCTCAGCTACGACACCGTCAAGGATTTCGCTCCCATTACCTTGGTCGCTGCTTCGTCTTTGGCCTTGGCTGCTCATCCCAGTGTGCCCGCCAAGACCTTGCCCGAGTTGATCAAACTGGCCAAAGCCAACCCAGGCAAATACAACTACGCCTCTTCGGGCTCGGGCACGCCTTTGCACCTGGGCGGCGAATTGCTCAGCAAAGCGGCTGGCATTCAACTGGTCCATGTGCCCTACAAAGGCGCTGCCCCCGCAGTGCAAGACCTCTTGGGGGGCCAGGTGCAATTGGGGATCGTCGGCACCCCAGGCGTGTTGAACCACTTGAAAACCGGTCGTTTAAATGTCCTTGCGGTCACCAGCGCTCAACGCAGCAGTTTGGCCCCAGAGATCCCCACCGTGGCTGAAACCCTGCCGGGCTACGAGGTGGAACTGGTCTACGCCGTACTGGCCACAGCCGGCACACCCAGCGCCGTGGTGGAACGGCTCAACAACGACATCCATCAAGCTCTCAAAGACCCTGAAATCCGCGAGCGCTTAGTGGGTCAGGGCTTTGAGATCCGCACCAGCAGCCCAGAACAATTGGGGCAATATATCCGCAGTGAAATTCGCAAATGGTCGGGCGTGGTCAAGGAGTCTGGTGTCAAGCCCGAGTGAAGTTCAGGCCACCACCCCCTTGGCCATCCACTCATCGACCTGCACAGCGCTGACACCAAATTCTTGCATCAAGACCTCGCGGGTATGCTCACCCAAGCGGGGCGGGGTGCGGCGCGACTGAACCGGCGTGTCCTTGAGCTTGAGCGGACTCGACAATGACGAAACCTGTTGTCCATCGGCGCGTTGCATACGGGTGATCATTTGGCGCGCCATCGTATGGTCGTTGGACAAGGCTTGGGCCACCGAGTTGACCCGGCCACAGGGGATGCCCACGCCGCGCATGGCAGCAATCAGGGCTTCGACCTTCCACCCCACTGTGACGGATGCGACCTGCGCTTCGATGGCCAGTCGGTGGATGACCCGATCGGCATTGCGGGCAAAGCGTGGGTCACTGACCCATTCATCATGGCCCAACAACTGCGCCAATCGTTCAAACTGCGTGTCGTTTCCCACCGCAATGGCGATCACGCCATCGGCACAGTCAAAGGTGGTATAGGGCACGATGGTGGGATGCCCGTTGCCATAGCGTTGGGCTTGCTTGCCTGTCGCCAAATGGCTATTGCCGACATTGGCCAGCAAAGCAAGGGCGGTGTCGAACAAACAGACCTCGACCTTTTGCCCGAGCCCGGTGCGAAAACGGGCGATCAGCGCTGCCTGCACCGCATTCGCAGCCATCATGCCGGTGGCCAAATCGACAATAGCCACACCGTATTTGGTTGCTGCTCCGTCCTGAGGACCACAGATGCTCATCAAACCGGACTCGGCTTGCAAAATGAAATCGTAGCCCGGCAAATGGGCGTCGGGGCCGTCTTCGCCGTAACCCGTGATGGAGCAGCGCACCAGTTGGGGGGCATATTGTTTAAACCAGGCCTCATCGAAACCCCAGCGAGCCAGAGTGCCCGTTTTGAAATTATCCAGCACCACGTCGACCGAGCCCAACATGCGGGCCAGCAAAGCTTTGCCCTCGGGCAAGCCGAAATCGACGCAGATGCCACGCTTGTTTCGGTTGCAACCAAGGAAATAGGCTGACTCACCATCGACAAAAGGAGGCCCCCAAGCCCGGGTGTCGTCGCCCGCACCGACCGACTCGACCTTGATCACCTCGGCCCCCAAGTCACCCAACAGCATGCCGCACCAGGGACCGGCCAGCACGCGGGTCAGATCAAGGACCCGCAAGCCGTCCAGTGCGCCTTGGGAGGTTATGGAGTCGGACGCCATCAATCTTCGGGGAAATGGCGCATGTCGGGCGGCGCATTGAGGTGGCGGTGGAAGCCGTCAAGGTACTCTTCCAGAACCGCCTTGTTGCGCAAACGGAATTTCTGAAAGTCGGGCTTGCGGCCTTCCAAAAAGGCGTTCATGCCTTCTAGGCTTTCCTCCGAACCCCAGACGTGAGCCAGCAATTCCATGCCTTGTTGCCAAGAACCATACAACTGATCTGACTCCAGGTTCAAGCTCTTTTTGGTCATTCGTATCGTTTGGCTGCTGTGGCCCTTGATGGTTTCGCACCAGGCCAAGGTTTCCTCGTCGAGTTTATCTTCGGGGACGCACTTGTT
This sequence comes from uncultured Bordetella sp., assembly GCA_964390775.1. Classification (GTDB taxonomy): domain Bacteria; phylum Pseudomonadota; class Gammaproteobacteria; order Burkholderiales; family Burkholderiaceae_C; genus Limnohabitans. The sequence continues at coordinate 4,572 of CAYMJT010000007.1, read as the reverse complement.
GATCAAACCGATTTTTTCGGCCTCGGCAGCGGTAAAGCGACGAGCCAGGAAAATCATTTCGCGCGCCAGGCGCTCACCAATGATACGGGGCAGATATTGGGTCGCACCCACGGTCGGACAAGCCCCGACCTTGGCACCGGTCTGACCCAACATCGATTTTTCAGAGGCGATGACCAGATCGCACCACAGGGCCAATTCGTGCCCACCGCCCATACACCAGCCATTGACCTTGGCGATGACCGGAATGGCCACGCCACGAATGGCCATGGCCAAACCCAGCATGCGATCGTTCCACATGGCTCCATTGGTGAAATTCAAACGCTTCATGGCATAGAAGTCGCCCCCCGCCGAGAAGGCTTGATTGCCAGCTCCCTGAAATACGATGCATGCGATCGAGGGATCTTCACGGGTCGACTTCACGGCCTCGATCATCTCATCGAGGCTTTGCTCGCGAAAGGCGTTCATGACGCGTGGACGGTTGATGGTGATCCAGGCCACCTGGTCTTTCACCTCAAACAAGATGTCCTTGTACTTTTTTTTCTTTGCACTCACTGCGTTCTCCTTGGGTTATGAAACAGTTCAATCGATTTTGCCGATGGCTCGCACAACGCGGGTCATTCTTACCCGGTCTTCTTCAGCAAAGCGGGCAAAATCGGGGGCGTCGCGATAGTCAAAAATGATGGATTGCTTTTGCATGGCCTGAGTCATGCTGGCACTGCGGGCCGCCTTACCCACACTGTCGCGCAATGCCTGGATGACTGCGGGCGGCGTCGATGCGGGCACATACAAACCGGCCCAGATGTGGTACTCGGCATCAAACCCAGCTTCACGGTAGGTGGGAACGTCGGGCAGCATGGGCAGGCGCTTGGCACCCGATGTGGCCAAGGGCCGCACCTTGCCCGACTGAATTTGGGCCAGTGCGACCGCAGGTGCGGCAGTGGTTAGCTCGACTTGACCGCCCAACAAGGCCAACAACGATGGGCCGCCACCATTGAAGGGCACTTGGGTGAGCTTGATGCCGGCCTGATGGGCCAGCATTTCCACCGACAGGTGGATAGGTCCAAAATTACCCGACGAAGAGTAATTGATGGCACCGGGTTTTTCTTTCGCCGCCTTCACCAGATCGGCCAGGGTACGCCAGGGTGAGTCGGAGCGGACCAACACCACCATCGGGTCACTCGAGAGCAAGGCGATCGGTTCGAGTTGTTCGAGCTCGTATAAAGGTTTTCGTCCCGAAACCTTTTCAGCTTCGGGAGCAACAACCACGGAGGAAAGTGCCATGAGGACGGTCAAGCCATCGGGCTTGGCTTTGGCCACCTGAGCAGCCCCAATCGCGCCGCCCATACCTGGCTTATGCACCACGACGACGGGTTGTTTGAGGACTGATGACCATGGGTCGGCCAAGATGCGCGCATTGATGTCCGAGGCCCCGCCCGGCGGATTCGGCACCAGCAAGGTGATGGGACCACTGGGGAATGCGTCTTGCGCCAACGTTGGCGCGGCACAGGCGGTCAGAACCAACAACAGCGCAGCACGGCGGGTCGCGCGAATCAAACACAATCTATTCATTGGGATACCTCCACATGGGTTTGACCATCTATCGATTTCACGATTGCTTCAAAAAGCGCAATGCCATGGCCCATCTCGTCCATACCGATCGGATAAGGGCGGGGAGTGTGTCCAGGGCGCGGGATCGAGTCGGCAAAAGCATCGAGTTCGACGCGCAAAGAGTCAACGGCGTTAAAGGTATGGCGTTCGGTGCGTCCGCCCTCGTACCGCACCACCACCTCGTTCTCGCCCAAGGCTTCAACCGAGGCCCGATCGCCAAACACATGAACCCGCCAATACAAAGGGGTGGCTCGAATCATGGCGAAATAGCCCTGCAATCCAGAGGCAAACTCGATCATCACGGCAGTGGCGTCGCGGGGATCTGGCCCCGAGCGAGTACTGTGGACCCGGGCCTGGACACGGCGTGCCGGCCCGGCCAAGCCCACAAAAGCATCGACGATGTGAATGCCCGTGCCGGTCAAGCCACCTGCGGGCGACTCGATCGGGGAGGCGCGCCAGTCTGAAAAAAACTGGCTGGAGTGTTGGTTGCTGTAATGCCCTTCGAGGTGCAGTATTTCACCCAGCACACCACTGGCCACGATTTCTCGCAGCTTCACCATGCTGGGCCAAAACCGTTTGTTCTGTCCCACCCCCAAAGACAAACCGCGCGATCGACAAGCTTCAATGGCACGCAGAGCGTCAGCGTGGTTCAGGGCCAGCGGTTTTTCGCAAAACACATGCTTACCGGATTTGGCAGCGGCCACGATCTGGTCGGCGTGCAAGCTATGGGGTGTGGCCAGGACCACCGCTTGCACCTCGGGGTCGGACCATGCCGCCGTCTCGTCACTGATTTGCGGCAAGCCCAGACTATCGGCCAGAGCCTGCGTCGCCGAGGGTGTTTTGGTCACCGCCATCTTGAAGCGCAAACGATCGCTTTTGCCTTGCACAGCACGGGCGATGTTTTGCCCCCACCAACCGAAACCCACCAACGCGGCCTGTATCATGTCCACCCTTTAACAAAAAGCAAAGCGACGCACCGCCGCTTCGTCCACATCAACCCCCAAACCTGGTCGTTGCGACACCCGATACAAACCACCTTGCGGGCTGAGGGGCTGAGCAGTGATGTCCTCCTTCAATGTGGCTTGGCTCGGACTCACGCCCCAATCGACATTGGGCAATACAGCGGCCAAATGAATGACGGCTGCAGAGGCAATCGAAGTCTCAGCAATCTTGCCCGCCAGATTGATGCACTGGCCATGGGCCTGACACACCTGGCCCGCTGCCACCACACCACTCATGCCACCGAGTTTGAGGGTTTTGAGCGATCCCCCAGCAGCCCCCAGTGCGGCGTGTGACAACAAATCTTGCGCCGATGTGATGGACTCGTCGAGACCGACATCGATGAGTCGGGTCTGAATCAGACGACGCAAACCGTCGAGATCTTCGCGCGCCAGGGGTTGCTCGAAAAATTCCAGCCGAGCTGGCTGGACTCCTCGCGCATAGGCTATGGCCTGATCAGCCGTCATGCCCATATTGGCGTCGGCACACAGGCGCAAAGACTCCCCCAAGTCTTGGCGCAGAGCCAAAGCCATTTCGATTTCCTCTTCCAGCGGCCTGACACCCACCTTGAGCTTGAAGAACCGATAGCCTTCAGCAAAGCGCAATCTGGCCTCTGCCAGATCGGAGTCGCGCGAGCCCGTGCCCAATAACCACAAGGGCGAGACTGTGTCGCGGCGCATGCCCCCCAACAGCACATGCGCTGGAACCCCCAAGTGTCGCCCGACCAAATCGTGCAAGGCCATGTCCAAAGCCCCCAGCACGCTTTTACCCGACTTGACCTTGGGGGCCAAGGCCTGAGTCAAACCACCCAAAGTCATGGCATCAGCGCCCAGCACGGTAGGCTGCAGAGCATGCCAGGCTTGGTGCATTTCTTGTACGGTGGAACCCCCGTGGTTAGGAGCCGAGCTGGCCTCGCCCCAACCCACTTGTCCGTCTTCGGCCTCAAGCCGAATCAACCAGTTCTCTGAATGCTCCAGTCGAACCCCGGCCATCAGGACGGGTTTTTTCATCGGCAAGCGCAGTCCAAAGCCCTCGGCCCGATGAATCTTCAAGGGTGTGACTGACAAAAGGGGCTTAATGGGTGTCAACATATCAGACCTCGTATGGAGTGCCCATTCGGGCAATGGCTTCTTGGATGATGGCGTTGTCAAGGTGCGATTCACCTCGATCGGCACAGGTTTGCAACAAACGGATGTACAACTCGGCCAGGGGCAAGGGCTGACCATGGCCATGACCCAGCTCGGTGATCAGCTTGAAGTCTTTCAGGCTTTGATCGACCCGACTTTGGGGAGGCTCGTAACGGCGCGTCACCATCAAACTGCCCTTGACGCCCATGACGCTGGAAGACGCTGCGGAGTTTTGCAGGGTATGGAGCAACTTGGCCGGATCCAGACCCAGTCGGCGCCCAAACGTCAGCCCTTCGGCCAAGGCAGCGCGGTGTAAACCCAAGACCAAATTCACAGCCAGTTTGGTGCGGTTGGCGTCACCAATTCCGCCCACATATTCGCGTTGCGGGCACAGCACATCGAGCACCGCGCTCCAGCGCTGCATCAACTGGGGGTCGCCGCCCACCAATCCGACGCCCTGGCCCTTGGCGACCTGCAAGCTGGTGCCCGAGAACGGCAACTCCAAAAATGGCAAACCTTGTTGCTCTGCTTGCGCGGCCACCTCGGCCAAACCATCAGGGTCGCAGGTGCTGCAACAAAACACCGTGGGCCGAGTTTGGCCATGGATGGAGGGATTAGATACAAGCAATCCTTGCGGCCCCAACACCACCTCACGCACCTGTTGGGTATCAAACACCGCGAGCAATACCAATTCAGCCTGATGCGCCAGCGCTTGCAAACCGTCCGCGAATTCCAGACCAGGTGGCAAATCAGTCAGGGCTCGAACATCGTGGCCCAGGACACGGTAACCCGCATCCAGCAAGCGCTGCGCAAAAGCCCGCCCCATCAGGCCCAGACC
>CAYMJT010000006.1:313-44262 GCA_964390775.1 uncultured Bordetella sp. | reverse complement strand
GTCGATCAGATCGTTGGGCATGAAATCTGGCTTCCATTCACTGCCGTCGAGTTCTTGCTCGGCATAGCGTGTGAGTTCAACAAAATGATGGGCGGCATCTTCCACCAGGAAGCGGGTGGCCAGGCCGCGCGCGAGCCTTTGTGCGCCATCGCTGATCTGGGGAATGTCACCAGCTCCAGCACCCTGCGAGAGCGCCCCTGCGTAGTTGAAACAATGGATGCGCTCCAGTCCCGGGCACGCCCCAGGTTGCTTGGGCTGAAATTCGAACAAATCGCCCAAATCGGGCGACTGGGACAGCTCCTGGTCTTCCAAGCCGGCGGGATGCTCGTATCGGTCCTGCCACAAACGCACCTGGGGAGCCAGGTTGGAGAACTCAGGCCGCTGGGCCCAGTCGGTCCGAAAACCCGTGGCAAAAATGACGGCATCGGTGTAGATGCATCCCTGTTGGGTATGCAAGACCACCTCCTCATTCAGGTACTGGGCTTTTTGCACCTGAACTTCCATATGGAAATGGGCATTGGAGTGGCGTGAAACCCGCAGCGTACTGCCCTTGGGAGCCGGCACCTGCTGTTGATTGATGTAATGGCGAAAACGCCATTTCCACTCATCGGACAGGGCCCAGTAGCCGTGTGCCATACCCGGACTGCCCGAACCCTTGCTTTTATTGATCAAGGGCATTTGGGGGCGGCGAATCAACAGTCGCACTTCCCTCGCGCCATGTTCCAGTGCGGTCGCGGCGGCGTCCATGGCCGATGCGCCAGCGCCTATGACCACCACCCGAAGTCCGGCGTAACGGTCGTTGGGCCAGGGGTGTGCAGAGTGCGCCCAGCGCTCGTTGGGCAATGAGGCGGCCCACTCGGGCCACCAGGGTCCCCCCAGGCCGTCACGCCCGGTGGCCAACACCACTCGGCGCGCCCACAAAGTCTGGGTTGGGTGGCCGGAGTTCAGCTCGCACACATTCAAAGCAACCCGGTCGGACTGGGGAGCTATCGACAACAACTGATGTTGGTTGTGCACTTGAATACCCAGCACTTTGCGGTACCACTGCAGGTATTGAGCCCATTGCACACGTGGAATTTTATCGAGCGCCTCCCAGGCAGGGTGTCCAAACTGAGCCACGTACCAGGAACGAAAGGTCAAGCTGGGTATGCCCAGGGCGGGGCCAGTCAGTTCTTTGGGGGATCTCAAGGTTTCCATGCGTGCGGTGGTCAACCAAGGCCCTTCCAGTCCAGCTTCGGCGCGATCGATCAGGTGGACACCGATGCCCAAATGGGTGAGGGCGGCGCTCAGGGTCAGGCCGGCCATACCGGCGCCAACCACCACCACGTCGTGCACCGGTAGCCCTTCATGGCTGAGCTGGGGTAACCAGCGTCGTGCAGGCAAACACAAGGCAATCAGGTCTTCGCGGACCCTTTCCTCGAGTGCGCCCAGGCCCAGCGCTTCAGTATCGCGTGGACGCATCGTCAGTCTATGGTGATGCGGGCAGCCTTGACCACCTCCGCCCACTTGGCGCGATTGGCACGGACCGTGGCCTTGAATTGCTCTGGGGTTTCGATGCGCACCGAATTGCCCGCTGCCTCAAGCTTGGCGCGGGTTTCAGCTTGTTCCAACACCTGTCGTATGGCTTGATTCATCTTTTGCACCACGCGGGGGTCGGTGCCCTTGGGGGCAAAGACACCAAACCAAATCGAGCTGTCAAAGCCTTTGGTGTTTGGGAGTCCGCTGTCACCAATGGCCGCAACATCGGGGATCGCCGTGACCCGCTTGGCAGTGGTGACACCCAAGAGTCGAACCTTGCCCGCCTTGTACTGAGACAGCACGGTCTGAACCTGATTCATGATGCAACAGGTCTCGCCTTTGAGGACCGAGGTCATGGCTTCGGGGCCCCCTTTGTAGGGGACGTGGACCATGTTCAGGCCGAGTCTGGCGTTGAATTCAGCGAAGGCCATGTGGGTGCCGGTTCCGTTGCCCGTGGAGGCAAAGTTGTATTTGCCCGGGTTGGCTTTGACCAGATCGACGAATTCTTTCAGGTTTTTGGCATCGATGACTTCCGGATTGATGGTCAGAACGTTTGAGACGTCCAAAATGGGTGCCACAGGCACAAAATCGTTTTCGACATCGAAAGACAGGTTTTTATACAAGGCGGCGTTGCTGCCGTGCGTGGCGGCGGTCCCAAACACCATGGTGTAGCCGTCGGGCTTGGCACGGGCCACATATTCACTGGCGATGTTGCCGGCAGCACCGGTTTTGTATTCGATGACGACGGGTTGCCCGAGCAGTTTGCCCAGTGGCTCTTGAACCTGACGCGCCACCACATCCACGCCAGAGCCGGCCGGAAAGGTCATGACCCAGGTGACGGGCTGTTGCGGCCAATCGGGGGCGGGACTTTGGGCCATCGGTGTCAGATGGGCCGAGAAAGTGCAGGCCAAGGCCAGGAATTTGGCGATTCTCATGCGGGTCTCCTCACAACGCGACATGCCCTATTGTTGTACATTTCTAGGGAAGGAGAGAACATCCATGAGCAAGAACAAAGTGGCCATCGTCACAGGGGCAGGTTCGGGCATCGGGCAGGCGGCCGCATTGGCTTTGCTGCAAGACGGTTGGCGGGTGGTGTTAGCCGGGCGCCGCTTGCAAGCGCTACAAGAAACCATCGCTTTGGCCGGTGCCAGCGCGCAAGCCATGGCTGTGGCCACAGACGTGACCCAACCGGACTCGGTGCGCGCTTTGTTCGACGCCGCCATCCAGGCCCACGGCAGGGTCGACTTGCTGTTCAATAACGCCGGCGTGGGCGCCCCTGCGATTCCTCTGGAAGAACTCAGCATCGAGCAATGGAAATCGGTGGTCGACACCAATCTGAACGGCATGTTTTACGGCATACAAAACGCCTTTCGGGTCATGAAAGACCAAAACCCCAGGGGCGGGCGCATCATCAACAACGGATCGATTTCTGCCACCACCCCCCGCCCTCACTCCATCGCCTACACGGCTACCAAGCATGCGGTTTCGGGCTTGACCAAGGCCGCCTCGCTCGATGGCCGCCGCTATGACATCGCCGTCGGGCAAATCGACGTGGGCAATGCCGCCACGCCCCTGGCCAGTCGCATGGCCAAAGGGGTCTTGCAGGCCAATGGCGAGACCAAGGCTGAGCCCTTGATGGACGTGGCGATTGTCGGTCAGTCGGTGCTCTACATGGCCAATTTGCCCCCTGAGGCCAATGTGATGTTCCATACCGTCATGGCGACCAAAATGCCTTTTGCCGGTCGCGGTTAAGGCTTTTCTAAGCCCTCTTTTCGCCGGTTGCGTCTGCCTGCCGGCTGAGACAAGTTGTGGTTGGGGCCGCTACCTTGTGCTAGAATCCAAAGGTTTTGGTCCATTTTGGGTCAGATCAACCCCAAACACCCAAGCGTCCGGCGTTATTCCGGTGACGAGGGTGTATTCGCTGACCGGTTCATTCAAGGTGTGGCGGCCTGCTCGCAACAGGTCTTCATTCGAGCCGGGTTTAAGACTTAACCTTTGGAGAGACTCTATGTCAACCACCATGCGCGAAATGCTGGAAGCCGGCGTCCATTTTGGACACCAGACCCGCTTCTGGAACCCCAAGATGGCCCCTTTCATTTTTGGCCATCGCAACAAAATTCACATCATCAACCTCGAGAAATCGCTGCCCATGTATCAGGAAGCGATGAAGTTCGTGCGCCAGTTGTCTGCCAATCGTGGCACGGTGTTGATGGTTGGCACCAAACGCCAGGCGCGCGAAATTGTGGCCGCCGAAGCGCAACGTGCCGGTGTGCCCTATGTCGATCAGCGTTGGTTGGGCGGCATGCTGACCAATTTCAAGACTGTGAAGACCTCGATCAAACGCCTCAAAGACATGAAGGCCCAACTGGAAACTGGTTTGGACAGCATGAGCAAGAAAGAGCAGTTGATGTTCAATCGTGAGCTCGAAAAACTGGAAAAAGACATCGGCGGTATCCAGGACATGAACACCCTGCCCGACGCTATTTTTGTGATTGACGTGGGTTATCACAAAATTGCAGTGGCCGAAGCCCGCAAACTGGGTATTCCCCTGATCGGCGTTGTCGACACCAATCATTCACCCGAAGCTATCGACTATGTCATTCCTGGCAATGATGACTCGTCCAAGGCCGTGACCCTGTACGCCCGTGGCATTGCTGACGCCATTTTGGAAGGCCGCGCCAATGCGGTTTCCGAGGTGGTGCAAGCTGTCGGCGAGGGTTCGGATGAATTCGTCGAAGTCGAGGACGGCGCCGCCGCCTGACCCCAACGCCCACGAGCCCAGTTTGGGCCTGGACACAGGGGGCTGAATTCAGCCCCTTTTTCTTGAAATCATTTTTGGATTGAATACGGAGAAACAAATGGCAGCAATCACTGCAAGCATGGTCGCCGAGCTGCGTGCCAAGACCGATGCCCCCATGATGGAGTGCAAGAAAGCCTTGACCGAGGCCGACGGCGATATGGCCAAGGCGGAAGAGCTTTTGCGTGTCAAGCTCGGCAGCAAGGCTGGCAAAGCCGCTTCGCGCGTGACCGCCGAAGGCGTTGTCAGCAGCCACATCAGTGGCCGAGTAGGCGCACTGGTGGAAATCAACTGCGAGACCGATTTTGTTACTAAAAATGATTCATTTTTGGCCATGGCCAAGGCCGCTGCCGAGCTGATTGTCAAGCACAAACCGGCTGATTTGTCGGCATTGGGTCAGTTGGCTTATAGCCAAGACGGGTTTGGCCCCACTCTGGAAGAAGTGCGTAAAGGTTTGATAGGCAAGATCGGCGAGAACATGAGTTTCCGCCGGTTTAAATTGTTTGATGGTGCCGCCCACTTGACCTCGTATTTGCACGGTACCCGCATCGGTGTGATGGTCGAGTTTGAAGGCGACGAAACCGCGGCTCGTGATGTTGCCATGCACGTGGCCGCCATGAAGCCGGTGGCCTTGACCTCGGCGGATGTGCCTGCCGAACTGATCGAAAAAGAGCGTTCAGTGGCCAGCGCCAAAGCGGCTGAATCGGGCAAGCCGGCTGAGATCGTCGGCAAAATGATCGACGGCGCAGTTCAAAAGTATCTCAAAGAGGTGTCGCTTTTTAACCAGCCTTTTGTCAAGAATGACAAGCAGACGGTCGAGCAAATGCTCAAGGCCGCCAACACCCAGGTCAAGGCCTTCACCATGTATGTGGTGGGCGAGGGCATCGAGAAGAAAGTGGATGACTTTGCCGCGGAGGTGGCCGCTCAGGTGGCCGCTGCCAAGGGTTGATCAAAAAGGGGACTTCGGTCCCTTTTTTTATACCCCCGAAAAAAGCTACACTCACCCCAGCAAGGAGACCCCAGACATGACCGCCACTCGCCCAGCCCACCAGCGTATTTTGCTCAAGCTGTCGGGGGAGGCTCTCATGGGCGATGATGCGTTTGGCATCAATCGGGCCACCATCGTACGCATGGTCGATGAGGTCGCTGAGGTCACCCGTTTGGGTGTCCAAGTCGCCGTGGTCATTGGGGGGGGTAATATTTTTCGGGGGGTGGCCGGCGGATCGGTGGGCATGGATCGCGCGACGGCAGACTACATGGGCATGTTGGCCACGGTCATGAATGCCCTGGCCTTGGCCGACACCATGAACAAGGCGGGCTTGACGGCTCGGGTGATGTCGGCCATAGGCATCGAACAAGTGGTTGAACCCTATGTCCGCCCCAAGGCCTTGCAGTACCTGGAAGAAGGCAAGGTCGTCATTTTTGCCGCTGGAACAGGCAATCCATTTTTTACCACCGACACCGCAGCCGCATTGCGTGGTGCCGAGATCGGTGCCGAATTGGTGCTGAAGGCGACGAAGGTCGATGGCGTCTACAGCGCTGACCCCAAAAAAGACCCGAAAGCCACCCGCTACGCCAAAATAAGTTTTGACGATGCGATCGGACAAAATCTGGGCATCATGGATGCCACGGCTTTTGCCCTGTGTCGCGACCAGAAGTTACCCATCAAGGTATTCTCCATCTTCAAAAACGGCGCCCTCAAGCGCGTCGTGATGGGCGAAGACGAAGGCACCTTGGTTTACGCCTGAGGGGATGATCCGCATCCCGCACCACCCAACCAGACCACAGCGACGATCATGAGCATTGCCGATATCAAGAAAAACACCGAAACCAAAATGGCGCAGTCGATCACGGCCCTCAACGGACACCTGGGCAAAATTCGCACGGGGCGTGCCAACCCCGCTTTGCTCGACACCGTGATGGTGGACTATTACGGCAACCCCACTCCCATCAACCAGGTGGCCAACGTGTCATTGTTGGATGCACGCACCATCAGTGTGCAACCGTGGGAAAAGGGCATGGGGGCGAAAATCGAAAAGGCCATTCGCGATAGCGACTTGGGCTTGAACCCAGCCGCCATGGGTGATTTGATCCGGGTACCGATGCCGCCGATGACCGAAGAGCGCCGCAAAGAGTTGACCAAAGTGGTGCGTGCGGAGGGCGAGAATGCCAAGGTGGCTGTGCGCAATTTGAGGCGTGACGCCAACGAAGCCGTGAAAAAGCTGGTTAAGGACAAACTGGCCTCGGAAGACGAGCAAAAGCGGGCTGAAGCCGACATTCAGAAAACCACCGACAAGTTCATCTCCGAAGTGGACAAAGCCGTCGCTGCCAAAGAGCAGGACATCATGGCGGTCTGAGCAGGCATGCTTCGTCAACGCGTCATCACAGCCTTGCTGCTGGTGGCGGTATTTCTCCCTGCATTATTTCATCCCGAGCCTTGGGCCTTGGCGGGACTGAGCTTGATCCTGATTGCATTGGCCGGCTGGGAGTGGGGCCGGTTGATGGGGGGGAGGCCATCGGTGGCCGTTGGGCTCGGTCTGGCTTGCTTGGCCTGTGGTCTGTTGACGGCTTGGGCTGTAGGTCCAGAGTTGCATGCCCCTCTGTGGTGGCTGATGGCCGCGTTTTGGGTTCTGGGCGGTGCCTGGATGTTGCGATGGGGCATGGAGCGGTGGTTGTCGGTGCCGCTGGTCTGGCGCTGTGTCTTGGGTGTGTGGGTGCTTTGGGCCACTTGGCTGGCCTTGTTCAGCGCCAAGACGATAGGCACGAACTTCATGCTCTCGGTCCTGTTGTTGGTTTGGGCCGCAGACATCGCGGCTTATTTCGCTGGCCGGGCCTTTGGGCGGCGCAAATTGGCCCCTGCGATCAGTCCAGGCAAAAGTTGGGAGGGCGTGGGTGGGGCTGTGCTGGGGGTGATGCTACTGTCTCAACTCTGGTTGCAGGTGGAGTCCATTTGGACCCTGGACTCGCCGAGCATTTATGCCGTTTTGATGCGGCGCGGCGGGCTCTTTCTGATATTGGGGGTGTTGGCTTTGACGGCCATGAGCGTGGTTGGCGATCTGGTGGAGTCTTTGCTCAAACGCTGCGCCGGGGTTAAAGACAGCAGTCATTTGCTGCCAGGCCACGGAGGGGTGCTCGATCGGGTGGATGCATTGCTACCCACCTTTCCCTTGGCTTTGTTTTTGTATGCATGGGTGAGCGCATGATGAATCTGACCTTGTTGGGCTCAACGGGATCCATCGGCACCAACACGCTGGAGGTGGTTGCACGTCACCCTGATCGCTTTCAGATCTGGGCCTTGACCGCCGCCCGCCAGGTCGATTTGATGTTCGCACAGTGTCAAAAGTTCAGGCCCAGGCAGGTGGTGATGACCCAGCCACAGGCCGCGCGGGAACTGAAAGCACGTTTGGCAGACGCCGGACTCCAAGGCATTGAGGTCTTGGATGGCTTGGCCGCCTTGGACGAAGTGGCCAGCGCGTCGCCAGTGGATGCGGTGATGGCGGCCATTGTGGGGGCAGTGGGTTTATCGCCTTGTCTGGCGGCAGCTCGCGCTGGCAAACGCCTGATGTTGGCCAATAAAGAGGCTTTGGTGGTGGGGGGAGAGTTGTTTCTGGAGGCAGTACGTCAGGGCGGGGCTGAGCTTTTACCCATTGACAGCGAGCATTCGGCGGTCTTTCAGTCCTTGCCTCAGGATCGAGACAGTTGGCCGCAGCGGGTCGAAAAAATCATTCTCACCGCTTCAGGTGGTCCTTTTCGGACCCTGGACCCAAATCGGCTGTCCAATGTCACCCCAGAGCAGGCCTGCGCACATCCAAATTGGGTCATGGGTCGGAAAATTTCAGTGGATTCGGCCACCATGATGAACAAGGCCTTAGAGGTGATCGAAGCCCACTATTTGTTTGGTCTGGCAGTCGATGACATCGAGGTGGTGATTCACCCGCAAAGCGTGATTCATTCGATGGTGCAATACCGGGACGGCTCGGTGGTGGCTCAGCTGGGTACCCCAGACATGAAGGTCCCCATCGCCTATGGTTTGAGTTGGCCTGATCGGATCGAGTCGGGCGCCGCTCGGCTCGATTTTCGCGCGATGGCGGACTTCAGCTTCGAATCGTTTGATCTTCCTGCCCACCAACGACGTTATCCAGGTCTGAAGTTGGCTTGGGAGGCATTGCGCGCCATGCCTGGCTCCACTTCGGTGCTCAATGCTGCCAACGAGGTGGCGGTTGAGGCTTTTTTGCAGCGGCAAATTCGCTTCGATCAAATTCATCAACTCAATCGGCTAACCCTGGATGGCATGAAGTTTCAATCTCCACAAAACTTGGCCGAATTGCTGGCACTGGATGTTCAGGCCCGAGCGTTTGCCAGCGAGGGTATCGGGCGACTGCCCTCGAGTTAAGTCGATCTGAACGATGCTCACCCTGTTCTTCTTTTTGCTGGCGGTGACCCTGCTGGTGGCCGTGCATGAGTATGGCCACTACAGGGTGGCGGTGGCTTGCGGGGTGAGGGTCGAGCGTTTTTCCATCGGTTTTGGGCCTGTGATCTATCGATGGCGCCCGCGACGCCCCCGCCCCGGGCAAGACACCGAATTTGTGATCAGCGCACTGCCCTTGGGGGGCTATGTTCGCATGCTCGATGAGTCGATGGAACCCGTGCCTGAATCTTTGCAGGCCCAGGCCTTTCATCGTCAACCCCTGGGCCGGCGGGCACTGATTGTTGTGGCGGGTCCTGTGGCCAATTTGTTGCTGGCTTGGCTTTTGTTGGCCGGTTTGTTATGGATCGGACAAAACCAGTGGCGGGCCCAACTGGCATCCCCTGTTCCAGGTAGCCTGATGGCTCAGGCAGGATTGAACTCGGGTGATGAGGTGACCGCTGTGGTGGCCGATGGGCACGAGTGGGATGTGGTCAGTTACGAGGACTTGCGTTGGTACTTGGCGCGCTCGGCAGCTCAAAAGCAGCAGATCGAAATGTGGGTCAAGACTCCGGGGGGGGGCCAAGTTCGCCGCCTGGATCTGGATCTCTCGGGTTTGAAAAATGACCTGAACCAGGCCGAAGGCTGGCAGGAATTGGGCTTGCAAGGCCCTTGGTCGGCTCCAGTGTTAAATCGGATTTTGCCCAATGGGCAGGCCGAAGCCATGGGATTGAGGGCTGGCGATCGGGTGCTTCAAATGGACGCTTGGATGGTGCGCGATGCCGCCCATTTGCGTCAATTGATCCGTGATTCGGTTGATGCATCAGGTCATCCCCAGTCACGTCGGTGGCGGCTAGAACGCGATGGCCAGATCGAAGAACTCGAAGTTCAGGTCCGTGTCCTCGATCAGGGGGAGCGCAGGATCGGGCGCATCGATGCCATGGTGGGATCGGAACCGGACACCGTCTTGGTCCGACGGCAGGGACTCGATGCCTTGGGGCACGCGGGTACCCGCTTGCTGGAGATGTCCGAGACAACGGGTGTGCTGATGTGGCGCATGTTGACGGGTGACGCCCCTTTGAGCCATTTGGGCGGCCCATTGACCATGGCTGAGCAGGCCGGCAAAACAGCTGAAAAAGGTTGGCAGGCCTATGTGATGTATCTGGTCTGGGTCAGTTTGAGCTTGGGATTGCTGAATTTATTGCCCATTCCAGTTCTCGATGGCGGGCACCTGATGTGTTATCTTTACGAATGGATCGTCCGTAGGCCTATGTCACCCCAATGGTGGGGGTTTTGGCAACGCGTGGGGATATTCATGGTTTTGCTGTTGATGGCGATTGCCATTGGCAATGATCTGGCGCGTTGGTGGTCGACGAGCTAGGGATTGAATGAATTCAATGAAATCGTTTTTCTGGTCGGTTTTATCCGCTATAAGCCGTGTTGTGGCGGTCTCGATATTGACAGTTCAGCTGGCTTGGGCGGTTGACCCTTTTAGCGTGCGCGACATTCGGGTTGAGGGCTTGCAAAGGGTGGAACCCGGTACGGTGTTTGCCACCGTCCCCTTCAGGGTAGGTGACACCTATAGTGATGAGCGTGGAGCGGATGCCATTCGTGCCTTGTTTGGTTTAGGGCTTTTTAATAACGTGCGGATCGAAACCCAGAATGGGGTGGTGACGGTGGTGGTGGAAGAGCGCCCGATCATCTCCACCTTGGACTTGATCGGCACCAAAGAGTTTGACAAGGATGTGTTGCGCAAGGCACTGCGCGATATTGGCCTGACCGAAGGAAGGCCTTTTGACAAGGCCATGACGGACAAAGCCGAACAAGAGCTCAAGCGTCAGTACATCAACCGCAGTTTGTATGCCGCCGAGGTGGTCACCACCATCACCCCGCTCGATCGTAATCGTGTCAACCTCAGTTTTAATGTGATCGAAGGCGATGTGGCCCGCATCAAGGAAATCAGGTTTATCGGTGCCCATCAGATTTCTGAATCCACATTGCTCGATCAAATGGATTTGAACGCTGGCAATTGGATGAGTTGGTACACCAAGTCAGATCGTTACTCGCGCAGCAAGTTCAACGCCGATTTGGAAACCGTCCGTTCTTATTATCTTGCCCGAGGCTTTCTGGAGTTCCGCATTGACTCAACTCAGGTGTCTATTTCGCCAGATCGCTTGAGCATGAACCTGACGGTCAATATCCATGAGGGCAATCGCTTCGTGGTCTCGGGTGTGCGTCTCGAGGGTTACTACCTGGGGCGAGATGAAGAATTCAAATCTTTGGTCCGAATTCAGGTCGGCAAAGAGTACAACATCAATCAGGTGACCGAAACCACCAAGGCGTTCACCGACTATTTTGGCAATTTCGGTCACGCCTTTGCCCGGGTCGAGTCGATTCCAGAAATCGATCGAGCGACCAACCGGGTGTTCCTGGTGTTAAGGGCCGACCCTTCGCGTCGCGCTTACGTGCGACGCATCAACATTTCAGGCAACACCCGAACCCGGGACGAGATCATTCGTCGCGAGATTCGACAACTCGAATCCGCATGGTATGACGGTGACAAAATCAAACTCTCCAAAGATCGCATCGAGCGATTGGGTTATTTGAAAGAGGTCAACATCGAAACCCTCGAGGTGCCTGGTGCGCCCGATCAGGTTGACTTGCAAGTCAATGTGGTGGAAAAGCCCACTGGCGCCCTGCAATTGGGGGCCGGTTATTCATCTTTTGAAAAGTTATTTTTAACTTTTTCGGTGACTCAGGATAATATTTTGGGTACTGGCAACTTCTTGGGTTTGCAGGTCAGTACCAGTAAATACAATAAATTTTTCAGCATCAGCACCACCGACCCCTATTACACCGAAGACGGTGTCAGCCGGACTTTTGAGTATTCGCATCGCTCAAGCAAGCCCTATATCGAGCAACTGGGTAATTACCGCTTGATCACCGACAACTTCGGCATGCGCTTTGGCATACCCATGAGTGAGATCGACCGATTTATTATCGGTGTGGCCATCGAGCGCACTCAGGTTGAGTTGGGGACCAACACCCCGAACGCATACCTGACTTATTGTCTGAAGGTGGGTTGTCCTGCTGTGGCCTACCCGGTTTCAGCCGGGTGGGTGCGTGACTCGCGCGACAGTGTGATTGCTCCCACCCGAGGGGTCTTGGCCCGGGTCTACAGCGAAGCTGCCGCCACTGGCGACGTTCAGTATGTGCGCTATGGTGGAGGCTATCAACACTTCATTCCCATGGGTAAGAAGTATGCTTTCGCCCTCAATGCCGATATCGGCATCGGTCAGGGTTTGGGCAACAGCATCTATCCAGTGTTCAAGAACTATTATGTAGGCGGCTTAGGGTCGGTGCGTGGTTTTGCCCAAGGCTCCTTGGGGCCGCGCGATGTCACTGGATTTGTGACCGGGGGACCGAAAAAGTTGGTCTTAAACGGCGAATTTTATGCCCCATTCCCCGGGGTTGGTAACGACAAATCATTGCGCTTGTATGCCTTTGTCGATGCTGGTAATGTATTTGGTCACGATGAACCCATCCGGCTCAATGAACTGCGCTCGTCCTATGGCACGGGTTTGAGCTGGGTCTCTCCCATGGGGCCGCTGCGCCTGGCCGTGGCCAATCCCGTCAACAAGCAATCTGGCGATAGAATCACCCGGTTGCAATTCCAAATTGGTAATACCTTTTAATGAACGCCATACTACGTCCCTTTTTTGCTGCCCTTTTGGGGTACGGTTTGCTTGCGACGGCCAGTGCCCAGGAGTTTCGGGTGGGATTCGTCAATACCGATCGGATTTTTCGCGAAGCCAATACCGCCAAACAAGCTCAAACCAAACTTGAGCAAGAATTTGCCCGGCGCGAGAAAGAGTTGGTCGACTTGGGCAACAACCTGAAAACGGCCTCGGATAAGCTCGAACGCGATGCCCCCACTTTGTCTGAGGCACAGCGTACCCAACGTCAGCGCACTTTGGCCGAGCAAGACCGGGACTTTCAGCGCAAACGCCGAGAGTTCCAGGAGGATCTGAATGCCCGTAAAAACGAGGAATTGCAACAAGTCCTTGAGCGGGCCAATAAGGTGGTGCGCCAGGTGGCCGAGGCTGAAAAATACGACCTGATTTTGCAAGAGGCGGTCTACATCAACCCGAAGCACGACATCACCGATAAGGTCATTCGGGCCATCAACTCCAGCAAATAACCGGATGTGACCCCGACCCTGGCAGAAATCGTTCTTGAACTCGGAGGTGAGCTGCACGGCGCCCCCGATTTGAGGATTGCGCGATTGGCCACCTTGGAGACCGCCACGGCGCAGGATGTCTCCTTTCTAAGTCACCCCAAGTATCAGCATCATTTGTCCCAGACCCAAGCGGGTTGCGTGATCTTATCGCCAGCGGTGCCCCTGGACTTGCGAACCAGCTTATCCGCCCGCATCGAAACCCCTGATCCCTATTTGTATTTTGCCCGCCTGACCCAGTGGTGGCGGCGACGCCAGCAAGCAGGCCGAGATGAACCTTTGCGACACCCGACGGCGTTTATTCATCCGCAGGCCCGGGTGGATGACAGCGCGCGCATAGGCCCCTTTTGTGTCGTTGAGCGCGGCGCCTCCGTGGGGCCAGGCACTTGGCTGAAATCACATGTCACTGTGGGTGAAGATTGTCAGATCGGGGCGCGATGTATTTTGCATGCGGGGGTTTCGATTGGGGCCGATGGGTTTGGCTTTGCGCCGCACCAAGGCGTTTGGGTCAAGATCGAGCAACTCGGGGCAGTGCGCATCGGCAACGAGGTAGAAATCGGTGCCAATAGTTGTGTCGACCGGGGTGCCCTGGAGGACACGGTGATCGGCGATGGCGTGAAGATCGATAACTTGGTGCAAATTGGACACAATGTGCAGATTGGTGCTCACAGTGCCCTCGCTGGTTGTGCCGGTGTGGCTGGCAGCGCCCGCATCGGCCAGCACTGCACCGTGGGTGGGGGCGCTGTGGTCTTGGGACATCTCACCTTGGCCGATGGCGTTCATGTCTCGGCCGCCTCGGTGGTGATGCGCTCTATCACCCAGGCCGGGCAGTACAGCGGGGTGTTCCCTATCGACGACAATGCCTCTTGGGAGAAAAACGCCGCGACCCTGAGACAATTGCATCGATTGCGTGAGCGCATCAAGGCTCTCGAAAAACTTCAACCCGCCCAGAGGCCCCAATGACCATGGACATCCATCAAATCCTTAAGCAATTGCCGCACAGATATCCCATTTTGCTGGTCGATCGAGTGCTAGAGATTGAGAAAGGCAAGCGGATTCGGGCTTTGAAAAATGTCTCGATCAACGAGCCGTTTTTCAATGGTCACTTCCCCCACCGACCGGTCATGCCGGGGGTGCTGATGCTGGAAGCACTGGCGCAAGCGGCGGCTTTGTTGGCGTTTGACACTCTGGGGGTGACCCCAGACGACAAGAGCGTTTATTATTTTGCTGGTATTGACGGTGCCCGTTTCAAGCGCCCCGTGGAGCCAGGAGATCAGTTGTTGCTCGATGTCAGTCTGGATCGCATGAAAGCTGGTATCTTCAAATTCAGCGCCAAGGCTTGGGTCGGGCAAGACGTGGCGACCGAGGCCGAGTTGATGTGCACCATGCGCACCATCGCCTGAATCAGGGGGAGCCATGAGCCGGATTCATCCGACGGCCATTGTGGATGCTGCTGCTGAGTTAGACGGCAGTGTCGAGGTGGGGGCCTATAGCCTGATTGGGCCTCATGTGCGCATCGGTGCTGGCACCCGAATCGGGCCTCACTGCGTCATTGAAGGGCGTACCACCATTGGTCGTGATAACCAGATTTTTCAGTTCAACTCTCTGGGGGCAGTCCCCCAAGACAAGAAATATGCGGGCGAGCCCTGCGAGTTGATCATTGGCGATCGCAATGTCATTCGCGAGTTTTGTACCTTCAATATCGGTACTGCGCAAGATGTGGGTCAGACCCGCATTGGCGATGACAACTGGATCATGGCATATGTGCATCTGGCGCACGATTGTCAGGTCGGCAACCACACGATTTTTGCCAATAGCAGCCAATTGGCGGGTCATGTGCATGTCGGTGACTGGGTGATCTTGGGTGGCTTCACCGTCGTGCACCAATTTTGTCGTCTGGGTGCGCACAGCTTTACCGCCATGAACTCTTTGTTGTTCGCCGATTTGCCCCCTTTTGTCATGTGTCAAGGTCAGCCAGCGCAGGCGAGATCGATGAATTTTGAGGGGCTGCGGCGTCGTGGTTTTGGACCCGAGGCCATTCGTGCTGTCAAAGCCATGCACAAGCTGCTTTATCGGGATGGATTGACTCTGGATCAGTCGGTTCAAGACATTTCCAAACTGGCCGAACAAGACCCCCTGGTGAAACCTGTGGTGGACAGTATGACCGACTTTTTGCGCACTGCTGATCCGCAGCGCGGCATCGTGCGCTGAGGGCCCCATGCCAGTCACCCAGGCCAGAGGTTTGGCGATGGTGGCCGGAGAAGCCAGCGGGGATTTACTCGCCTCTTTGCTACTTTCTGGGCTGCGCCTGCGTTGGCCGGATTTGAATTCTTATGGCATCGGTGGGCCGCGCATGGCCGAGCAGGGCTTTGAGTCCTGGTGGCCGCACCATAAGCTGGCGGTACGTGGCTATGCAGAGGTGTTGCGGCATTACCGTGAAATTGTGGGTATCCGACGGCAACTGCGAGACCGCCTGATCCAGAATCCCCCTTCGGTGTTCATCGGTGTGGATGCGCCCGACTTCAATCTGGACTTGTCGGCCGCACTCAAGGCGCGGGGTATTCCGACGGTGCAATTTGTCTGTCCTTCCATCTGGGCTTGGCGGGCCGAGCGAGTCCACAAAATTCATCAAAGTGTCGATCATGTGCTGTGTTTGTTTCCATTCGAGGCGGGCCTGTTGCATTCGCATGGGATAGGCGCAACGTTTGTCGGTCATCCGCTGGCTTCGGTGATTCCCATGAATCCCGATCAAGGGGCCGCCCGGCGCGCCTTGGGGATCGAGCCACAGGCCCAGCTATTGGCGCTGTTGCCTGGCAGCCGTATCAGCGAGATCAAACACCTGACGGCCCGATTTATACAGGCGGCGCAAGGGCTCAAGCGTCGTCACCCCCATCTTCAGGTCGTGTTGCCGGTGGCCCCGGGACTCCAACCTTGGGTCGAGCAAGAGGTCCGTCAGGCGGGCGGTTTGGAAGGCCTGCGTTTGCTCGATGGCCAGTCTCATTTGGCCCTGCAAGCGTGTGACCTAACCCTGGTGGCCAGCGGTACCGCCACACTCGAGGCGGCCCTCTTCAAGCGTCCAATGGTGATTGCTTATCACATGCACCCCTTGAGTTGGTGGTTGACCCGTCGCAAACAATTGCAGCCCTGGGTCGGGTTGCCCAATATATTGGCGGGCGAGTTTTTGGTGCCCGAATTGTTGCAGGATCAGGCTCATCCCGAGGCCTTGTGCCATGCCTTGGAGACTTGGTTGGACGAACCGCAAAAGATTGCGCCCTTGCGGGAAAGATTCCAGCGCTTGCACCAAAGTCTGATTTGCGATACCTCCACAGCGAGTGCCGATGCGATCGAAAAAATTCTTGCAAGCTGAACAATCCAGCCTGGATTGGGACGGTCCCGGCCTGGTTGCTGGAGTGGATGAGGCAGGCCGTGGTCCGCTGGCTGGGCCAGTGTTTGCCGCCGCAGTGATCTTGGACGAGTTGAATCCCATCGTGGGCCTGGCCGACTCGAAAAAACTGAGTCCAAAGCGGCGTGAGTCATTGTATGAATCCATCAAAGCCCGAGCCTTGTGTTGCTGTGTGGCTCAAGCCAGTGTCGAGGAAATTGACGATTTAAATATATTGCAAGCCACCTTACTGGCCATGCGGCGAGCCGTCGAAGGGCTGCGTCTGAAACCCGTCAAGGTACTGGTCGATGGCAATCGCTTACCACTGCTCGATGTCAGAGCCGAGGCCATCGTACAAGGCGATGCTTTGGTCCCTGCCATTTCGGCCGCTTCCATATTGGCCAAAGTCGAACGTGATCGCTGGTGCCAACAAATCGATGCCCAGTTTCCGGTTTACGGCTTTGCACGGCATAAAGGCTATGGCACGGCCGAGCACTTGGCCGCATTGCGTCAGCATGGCCCCAGTCCCTGGCACAGGCGCTCTTTTTCCCCTGTAGCGGCGTCTTTGTACAGCAGATGAACATGCCCGATCTGATCACTTCGCGCGAAAACCCCTGGTTGAAGTCTTTGCGTCGACTGGCCCAGGACAATCAGGCCTATCGCAAACAAGGCGAAGTTTGGCTGGAGGGCGAACATTTGGTCGATGCTGTGGTTCGCAAAGGGATCGCCGCGCGTACTTTGGTGTGTGCTCAATCCCTTTGGCCGAATTTACCCCATGCCTGGTCCAAGTTGGGTGAGCGGCAGGTGGTGTTACCCGACGAGTTGTTTGCCGCCATCAGCGGATTGGACTCCCCAGGGCGGGTGGGTGTGATACTTGCCTGGCCTCGATCTGCGCAGCGGACGCAGAACCTGGCAACGGTGGTTTTGGACCGGATCCAGGATGCCGGCAATGTGGGGTCTATATTGCGAACTGCCGCCGCCATGGGTTACGCCCAGGTGTTGGCCATGCAGGGCACAGCGGCCCTGTGGTCGACCAAGGTGTTGCGAGCGGGCATGGGGGCTCATCTGAGTTTGGCCTTGCACGAGGGGCTGGTACCCTCCGATTTGGAGGGATTGGAGATTCCCTTGCTGACGACCAGCTCGCACCAAGGCCCCTTTTTGCACGAACTGGTGGCCGCTGGGGCATTTGCGACACCCGTGGCCTGGGTATTTGGTCACGAGGGGCAGGGGGTGAGTCCGGAATTACTGGCCCAGGCCCGGGGCAGTGTCCGAATTGCCCAGCCAGGCGGGGAAGAATCATTGAATGTCGCGGCGGCGGCGGCGATTTGCCTGCACGCCAGCGCCACAGCCCCCAACCCAGGGGGCTGAGGGGGTATCGGTGGCGGTTATAATGAGTGGCTTTTCAGCACGCATACACGCCACCCGCTCAACCACAAGCAATTTCCCTTCACAAAGCAGCCGCCAGGACCTTGACAAGGCAAATCCTCGTGCGCGGGCTGGGGCGAACCGCAACATTTCGGAGAACCCAGTGCTTTTGTCTCTTCAGGGAAAACAACCCCACGCCTTGTTGGCGCTCGCGGACGGCACGGTCTTTCTTGGCCATTCCATCGGTGCCCCAGGCACCACTGTGGGGGAGGTGGTTTTTAACACCTCGATGACCGGTTATCAGGAAATTCTGACCGACCCCAGTTATTGCCAACAGATCGTCACGCTCACCTATCCCCACATCGGTAACTACGGTGTCAATCCTGAGGACATCGAAGCCGCACAAGTGCATGCTGCAGGCCTGATCATCAAAAACCTGCCTCTGCTGGCTTCTAATTTTCGCAGCACCCAAAGCTTGGGCGAGTATCTGCAAGCGCACCACACCGTGGCCATTGCCGACATCGATACCCGAGCCTTGACGCGTCGCCTGCGTACCCATGGCGCTCAAAACGGGGCCATTGTGGCCTTGCCTGCGGACCAAAAGCCAGATCAAGGCGTGATCGATGCCGCCATTGCCAAGGCCCGTTCGGCGCCCGCCATGGCCGGACTCGATTTGGCTCAAAAAGTCACGGTCAAGACTGGTTACGAATGGTCCGAAACCGAGTGGGTTCTGGGGCAAGGTTATGGTCGACAGGAGCGGGCACGATGGCATGTCGTGGCCTATGATTTTGGTGTCAAGAAAAATATTTTGCGCATGTTGGCGCAACGCGGTTGCCGTGTCACCGTGGTGCCCGCCCAGACCCCGGCCGCCGAGGTTTTGGCCATGCGTCCGGATGGCGTTTTTTTATCCAACGGTCCAGGGGACCCCGAGCCTTGCGATTACGCCATTCGGGCCGCCCAAACCTTGATCGATTCGGGCTTGCCCATGTTCGGTATTTGTTTGGGTCATCAGATCATGGCGCTGGCCAGTGGGGCCCAAACATTCAAAATGAAGTTTGGTCACCACGGCGCCAATCACCCAGTCAAAGACCTGGATTCTGGGCGCGTATCCATCACCAGCCAGAACCATGGTTTTGCGGTGGATGAAAAGTCGCTGCCCAAGCATTTGCGTGCCACCCATGTCTCGCTGTTTGACGGCACCGTGCAAGGACTGGCGCGTACCGATCGACCTGCTTTCTGTTTTCAAGGGCACCCCGAGGCTTCACCGGGCCCGCAAGATATCGGCTACCTGTTTGACCGCTTCATCGCCCTGATGAGCAAGGAGAAGGCGCATGCCTAAGCGCACAGACATCCAAACCATTCTCATCATTGGCGCTGGTCCGATCATCATTGGACAGGCCTGTGAATTCGATTACTCTGGCGTACAGGCTTGCAAGGCCTTGCGCGAAGAGGGCTATCGGGTGGTGCTGATCAACAGCAATCCAGCCACCATCATGACCGATCCAGCCACGGCCGATGTCACCTACATTGAGCCGATTACCTGGCAGACCGTTGAAAAAATCATCGCCAAAGAACGGCCCCACGCCATATTGCCCACCATGGGCGGACAGACTGCCCTCAATTGCGCCCTCGATTTGTGGCGTCACGGTGTATTGGACAAATACAAGGTCGAGTTGATCGGGGCCACCCCAGAGGCCATCGATAAGGCAGAAGATCGGCAAAAATTCAAGGAAGCCATGACCCAAATCGGTCTAGGTTCTGCCCGATCGGGTATTGCGCACAGCATGGACGAGGCCTGGGAAGTCCAAAAAAGGGTGGGGTTTCCCACTGTGATCCGACCCAGCTTTACCTTGGGCGGTACCGGCGGCGGCATTGCCTACAACCCGGAAGAATTCGAGACCATTTGCAAGCGGGGTTTGGAAGCCTCACCGACCAATGAATTGTTGATCGAAGAATCGCTGTTGGGCTGGAAAGAATACGAGATGGAAGTGGTCCGAGACAAAAAGGACAATTGCATCATCGTCTGTTCCATTGAAAACCTGGACCCCATGGGGGTGCACACTGGTGATTCGATCACCGTAGCCCCAGCCCAAACCTTGACCGATAAAGAGTATCAAATCATGCGCAATGCCAGCTTGGCGGTATTGCGCGAGATCGGCGTCGACACCGGCGGTTCCAATGTGCAGTTCTCGATCAACCCGAAGGATGGGCGCATGATCGTGATCGAGATGAATCCCCGGGTTTCGCGCTCGTCAGCTCTGGCTTCGAAAGCGACGGGGTTCCCGATTGCCAAAGTCGCGGCCAAGTTGGCGGTGGGTTACACCCTGGATGAGTTGCGCAATGAAATCACGGGCGGTGCGACCCCTGCCAGTTTTGAGCCCAGCATAGATTACGTGGTGACCAAGATCCCGCGTTTTGCGTTTGAAAAATTTCCGGCTGCCGACAGCCGATTGACGACCCAAATGAAATCGGTGGGTGAAGTCATGGCCATGGGCCGCACGTTCCAGGAATCGTTCCAAAAAGCGCTGCGCGGTCTCGAAGTCGGGGTCGATGGCATGAATGAGAAAACCCAGGATCGCGAGGTGCTCGAAAAAGAACTGGGCGCGCCCGGGCCAGAGCGCATCTGGTATGTGGGCGACGCATTTGCCCAGGGCATGAGCGTCGAGGAGGTTAACCAACTGACCCATATCGACCGTTGGTTTTTGATTCAAATTGAAGAGATCGTCCGCATCGAACTGGAGTTGGAAAAGAATCGCTTGAGCGATCTGAGCGCCGAAGAGTTGCGCACGCTCAAGCAAAAGGGCTTTTCCGACCGGCGTCTGGCCAAGTTGCTTAAAAGTACCGAAGCCGAGGTGCGCGCTCAGCGTCACCAACTGGGGATTCGCCCTGTTTACAAGCGTGTCGATACCTGTGCCGCCGAGTTCTCGACCCACACGGCCTATATGTATTCCACCTACGATCAGGAATGCGAGGCCGAGCCCACTCAGCAGAAAAAAATCATGGTCTTGGGGGGCGGCCCCAATCGGATTGGGCAGGGCATTGAGTTCGATTACTGCTGTGTTCACGCGGCCCTGGCGATGCGCGAGGACGGTTACGAGACCATCATGGTCAATTGCAACCCCGAGACCGTTTCTACCGATTACGACACTTCGGATCGACTGTATTTCGAGCCCTTGACCTTGGAAGATGTGCTCGAAATTGTCGACAAGGAAAAACCGTTGGGCGTCATTGTTCAGTATGGCGGTCAAACACCGCTTAAGCTGGCCCTGGGCCTGGAAGCGGCTGGCGTGCCCATCATCGGCACCAGCCCCGACATGATTGATGCCGCCGAAGATCGGGAGCGGTTTCAAAAACTGCTGCACGGTTTGGGATTGCGTCAGCCCCCCAACGCCACGGCCCGTACCGATACCGAAGCCCTGGAGAAGGCCGCCGAATTGGGCTACCCCCTGGTGGTCCGTCCCAGCTATGTTCTGGGGGGGCGAGCGATGGAGATCGTGCACGAGCAACGCGACTTGGAGCGCTATATGCGGGAGGCGGTCAAAGTGTCCAACGACTCCCCAGTTTTGCTGGACCGTTTCCTGAATGACGCCATCGAGTGTGACGTGGACTGCCTGCGTGATCCGTCTGGCCAGACTTTCATTGGTGGGGTCATGGAGCACATTGAGCAAGCCGGTGTCCACAGCGGCGATTCGGCTTGCTCTTTGCCGCCATACTCTTTGTCTGCGGCGACGGTGGCTGAACTCAAGCGACAATCGGCCGCCATGGCGGGTGCACTGAATGTGGTTGGCCTGATGAATGTGCAGTTCGCCATTCAGAAGCAAAATGGTCAAGATGTCATCTTTGTGCTGGAGGTTAACCCCCGTGCTTCACGCACCGTGCCCTATGTGTCCAAAGCGACGGGCATCCAACTGGCCAAAGTGGCAGCTCGCTGCATGGCCGGTCAAACCCTGGCCGAGCAGGGGGTGACCCAGGAGGTCACACCGCCGTACTTCAGCGTCAAGGAAGCGGTGTTCCCGTTCGTCAAATTTCCGGGCGTTGACACCATACTGGGCCCCGAGATGAAATCCACTGGCGAAGTCATGGGA
The DNA here is from genome assembly GCA_964390775.1 of uncultured Bordetella sp. Taxonomy (GTDB): domain Bacteria; phylum Pseudomonadota; class Gammaproteobacteria; order Burkholderiales; family Burkholderiaceae_C; genus Limnohabitans. Next base: position 22,473 of record CAYMJT010000006.1, on the reverse strand, counting down.
GTCGGCAAAACCTTTGGCGAGGCCTTCGTGAAAAGCCAACTGGGCGCTGGCACCCGATTACCGCGCCCCTATAACGCTGAGGGCAAACCCACGGGCAAAGTGTTTATATCGGTCAAGAACAGTGACAAAATCCGTGCGGTCGAAGTGGCCCGTCAACTCGCCGACATGGGCTTTGACTTGATCGCGACCAAGGGCACTGCGGCCGAAATGAGTGCGGCGGGTATCGATTGCGAGGTCGTCAACAAGGTGACTGAAGGCCGGCCGAATATCGTCGATATGATCAAGAACAATGAAATTGTGCTGGTCATTAACACGGTCGAAGAGCGCCGCAACGCCATCGCCGATTCGCGTCATATCCGCACTTCGGCGTTGCTTAACCGAGTCACCACATTCACCACCATTGCCGGGGCGGAAGCCGCGGTCGAAGGCATGAAATACCTCGATTCACTGGGTGTCATATCGGTGCAGGAAATGCACGCCCAGTTGGTCGCCTGAAGTGAAGGCCACACCATGTCCACCATACCCATCACCAAGCGCGGGTCGGAAAAACTCAAAGACGAGTTGCATCGCCTGAAAACGGTCGATCGTCCCAACGTCATCAATGCCATTGCCGAGGCGCGTGCCCAAGGCGACCTGAGCGAAAACGCCGAATACGACGCCGCCAAGGACCGACAGGGCTTCATCGAGGGCCGGATTCAGGAAATTGAAGGCAAGCTCTCGGTGGCCCAGGTCATTGACCCTTCCGCGTTGGATGCGGGGGGGAAGGTGGTTTTTGGTGCCACCGTGGAACTTGAAGAAGAGTCCACGGGTGAGCAAGTCAGTTACCAAATTGTGGGTGAAGACGAGGCCGACTTGAAGTTGGGATTGATCAACGTCTCCAGCCCCATCGCTCGGGCCCTGATTGGTAAAGAAGAGGGCGATGTGGCCGAGGTTCAGGCCCCTGGTGGGGTGAAGCGCTACGAGATCGTTGCGGTGCACTACCGCTGAACCGAACCCATGTGGCGTCTGATCCTGCCCTTGTTTGCCGCCGCCCTGTGGTGGGGCAGTCTGACCTCGCTCGGCGCTTGGGTGGTGCCCTTGTTGTTCAAGCACCTGGAGCCCACGGCCTTGGCTGGTCAAACGGCCGCACGCTTGTTTGAATTCCAAACCCACGCCAGTGTCGTGTGTGCCCTGATTTTGTTGCTGTCGGCACGACAACGCGCCCAATTTGCCGTGTTGGGATGGGTGCTGGGGGGTATGTTGTTGGCCTTGTTGCAGCAATGGGTCGTGGCGCCACGCATCGAGGCGCGATCAGACATGGCTTTGTGGCACTCGGTAGGCACTGCATTGTGGTTGGCCCAATGGGTCTGTGCGGCGGTCTGTTTGTGGAAGTTTGCCCGTGCCAACCAGGCGGGTAGTGATCTCAACCCTGAGCGCGCTTCTTGACCGAGGACTGTTTGGGCTTGGCGCGTTTGATTTTGCCGCCTGAAGTGAGCCGCTGATTGCCCAATACCCGCAGCACCCTGACTTCGGGGCGTTGACCACCACGCTTGCTGTACTTGAGTACTTTCACGTCCTTCGGTCCCGGTTTTCGATCCTCGTCGGGTGTTTTTTCCTTGACCAACTGGGGACGCCAAAACACCAGCAATTTGCCGATATGCTGGATGGGGGCTGCGCTCAGTTGATTGGCCACTTGCTGAAATATTTCTTCCCGGGCGGACCGGTCGTCGCCATGGACACGGACTTTGATCAGGCCATGGGCCTGTAGTGCGGCGTCAATTTCACGCAACACTGCGGCACTCAGGCCATCGCCCCCGATCATGACCACCGGCTCGAGATGATGAGCCAGGGCACGCTGTTCTTTGCGCTCGGCGGGAGTGAGTGAAATGGCTGTCATGGGGGTATTATCCATCAGAGCTTCCACAAAGCCTGATTTGTTTCCCAAGCGTTGATCGATGAAAGTTCAATCTAAAAGCAAAAAAATCAACAAGGCATGGCTCAATGACCATGTCAACGACCCCTATGTCAAGATGGCCCAAAAAGACGGCTATCGGGCCAGGGCAGCCTATAAGTTAAAAGAAATCGACGAGGCCTTGGGCCTGGTCAAGCCGGGTATGGTGGTGGTCGACCTGGGTTCCACCCCGGGAGCTTGGAGCCAGTACTTGAGGCGCCGTCTCGCTCCCGAGGGGGCCGCTGTGGGACAACTCAATGGGACGCTGATCGCACTCGATATTTTGCCCATGGAGCCGATCGAGGGGGTGACCTTTATCCTGGGCGATTTCCGTGAGCCCGAAGCCGCCCAGGCCCTGACCCAGGCCCTGCAGGGTCGGGCGGTCGATTTGGTGGTCTCGGACATGGCGCCTAACCTATCGGGCATCGATTCGGCGGACACGGCCCGGATCGAGCACCTGATCGAGCTGGCTTTGGCCTTCGCCCAAGAACACCTCAAACCCCAAGGGGCCCTGGTGGCCAAACTATTTCACGGCAGCGGTTACAGCCAGTGGATCAAAATGTTCAAAGAACAGTTCAAAGTGGTCAAGTCCATCAAACCCAAGGCCAGTCGGGACCGTTCCTCCGAGACCTTCGTCGTCGGAATAGGCCTGAAAAGGCCGACACAACCCTAGCCGTGGCATGGGTGGGGATGAAAAATAACACTTTTAGGGCTTGAAAGGCCTAAAATGGTTGGCATATAGGGTGGGGCACTTTTTCTGTCCCCGATCTGGAGCTTGCATTGAATAATCAATGGTTTTCGAAAGTGGCGGTCTGGCTGGTGATCGCCTTGGTGTTGTTCACCGTCTTCAAGCAGTTTGATGGGCGTGTGGTCGGCGGTGCCAATTACATGGCCTATTCCGATTTCCTCGAAGAAGTCAGAGGCAAGCGGGTGCGTTCGGCCACCATCCAAGAGGGGCAGGGCGGTACCGAGATCGTCGCGGTCATGCAAGACGACCGAAAAGTGCGCACCAATGCCACTTACCTGGACCGTGGATTGGTGGGTGACCTGATCGCCAACGGCGTCAAATTCGATGTCAAGCCGCGCGAAGAGGGCTCTTTGCTGATGACCTTGCTGGTCAGCTGGGGGCCCATGTTGCTCCTGATCGGGGTTTGGGTTTATTTCATGCGCCAGATGCAAGGTGGTGGCAAGGGCGGTGCTTTCAGTTTCGGCAAGAGCAAAGCCCGAATGTTGGATGAAAACAACAACACCATCACCTTTGCCGATGTGGCTGGTTGCGACGAAGCCAAGGAAGAGGTCAAGGAGGTGGTTGACTTCCTGAAAGACCCGCAAAAGTTTCAAAAACTGGGTGGGCGCATCCCACGCGGTTTGCTCTTGGTGGGGCCTCCGGGTACCGGTAAAACGCTGTTGGCCAAGGGCATTGCGGGCGAAGCCAAAGTGCCGTTTTTCAGCATCTCGGGCTCTGATTTCGTTGAAATGTTCGTCGGCGTGGGTGCAGCCCGGGTTCGCGACATGTTCGAGAACGCCAAGAAGAACGCGCCCTGCATCATCTTCATCGATGAAATCGACGCCGTGGGGCGTCAACGCGGTGCTGGCCTTGGCGGGGGCAACGATGAGCGTGAACAGACCCTGAACCAGATGTTGGTCGAGATGGACGGTTTTGAGACCAATTTGGGGGTGATCGTCGTCGCCGCCACCAACCGCCCCGATATTCTGGACGCGGCCTTGTTGCGCCCAGGTCGATTCGACCGACAGGTCTATGTCACCCTGCCCGATATCCGGGGGCGTGAACAGATCCTGAATGTGCATATGCGCAAAATCCCCATTGGGCAAGATGTGAGCCCCTCGGTGATTGCCCGGGGCACCCCAGGCATGAGCGGCGCCGACTTGGCCAATTTGTGCAATGAAGCGGCCCTGATGGCGGCACGTCGCAATGCACGGGTGGTCGAGATGCAGGACTTTGAAAAAGCCAAAGACAAGATCCTGATGGGCCCCGAGCGCAAAAGCATGGTCATGCCCGAGGAAGAACGTCGCAATACCGCTTATCACGAGTCGGGACACGCCCTGATCGGCAAACTGCTGCCCAAATGCGATCCCGTTCACAAAGTGACCATCATCCCCAGAGGTCGAGCCTTGGGGGTAACGATGAGCTTGCCCGAAAAAGACCGCTACAGCTACGATCGAGAATACATGCTGAACCAAATCAGCATGTTGTTTGGCGGTCGTATTGCCGAAGAAGTGTTCATGAACCAGATGACCACGGGTGCATCCAACGACTTTGAGCGCGCCACCCAAATCGCCCGTGACATGGTGATGCGCTATGGCATGACCGAGGCCTTGGGTCCCATGGTCTACGCCGAAAACGAGGGCGAGGTCTTTTTGGGTCGCTCGGTCACCAAGACCACCCATATGTCGGAACAAACCATGCAAATGGTGGATGCCGAAGTGCGCCGCATCATCGATTCCCAATACGCTTTGGCGCGTCGACTGATCGAAGAAAACGCCGACAAGATGCATGCCATGGCCAAGGCCTTGCTCGAATGGGAAACCATTGAAACCGAGCAAATCGATGACATCATGGCTGGACGCCCACCCCGTCCGCCGAAAGACTTCACGCCGCGTACCCCACCGTCGGGTGGCGGCGACGGCGGCGATGCGGCGGTCAATACCAACCCCACCCCCAGCGCCGCCTGAGGTGTTGCTTTGGAAAACCACCCGATTTGACATTGCCCTGGATCGCCCACAGGTGATGGGCATCGTCAATCTGACCCCCGATTCGTTCTCCGACGGGGGTCTTTTTCATGCGCCAGCCCAGGCCATCGAACACGCCCAACGCTTGCTCGATGAAGGGGCCAACATTCTCGATTTGGGTGCCGAATCGACCCGACCAGGTGCGCCCCCCGTGGGCGAGGCCGAGGAGTGGCGACGGCTGCAACCGGTCTTGCAAGAGGTGCTACGCTGGCATGTACCGATCTCTGTCGATACATTTCGCCCCGAGACCATGCAGCGTGCGCTCGAGCTTGGGGTGGACATCATCAACGACATCTGGGGATTGCGCCAGCCCGGCGCTTTGAGCACCGTGGCGGGCTCACAAGCGGGCTTGTGTCTGATGCATATGCATGGCGAACCTGAGACCATGCAGTTGAGCCCCATGCAGGGCGACGCGGTAGCGCAGGTGCGCGATTTTTTACAGCAACGCCTGACCGAGGTCCACTCGGCGGGAGTGAGCCCGTCGCGGGTGTTGCTGGACCCGGGGATAGGTTTTGGCAAATCGGTGGCTCAAAACTTCAGCCTGTTGGCTCGGCAGAGTGAATTGTTGCCACTGGGCCCCTTATTGATCGGGTGGTCACGCAAATCGTCTTTGGGGGCGGTCACGGGACTCGAGGTCTCGCAGCGCCTGGTTCCCAGCGTGGTGGCAGCTGTCTTGGCCGCCGAGCGGGGGGCCAGTGTGTTACGTGTCCATGATGTTGCAGAAACCGTGGCCGCTTTGGCGGTGTGGCGTCAGACCCAGGGAGGCTGACCTACAATTCAGACATGAGCAGGAAATATTTTGGAACCGATGGCATTCGGGGAACGGTAGGGCAACACCCGATCACCCCGGACTTCGTGCTTCGGTTGGCTCATGCGGTGGGACGGGTGCTAAGGCAAACGCACGGTAGACCGGTGGTGCTGATTGGTAAAGACACCCGGATTTCTGGTTATATGCTTGAATCGGCTCTGGAGTCTGGCTTTAATTCAGCCGGGGTCGACGTGGTTTTGTTGGGTCCGGTGCCGACCCCTGCGGTGGCCTATCTGACCCGAGCGCAACGGGCGCAACTGGGGGTGGTGATCAGTGCCAGCCACAACCCATACGCCGATAACGGCATCAAATTTTTCAGCCAGTTGGGTACCAAGCTCGACGATGCCTGGGAGTGCAGTGTCGAAGCCATGCTGGAACAAGACCCGCAATGGGTGGACTCCGCTCAGTTGGGCAAAGCCCGCCGGCTGGATGATGCGGCAGGTCGCTACATTGAGTTTTGCAAAAGCACTTTTGCGGCTGATCTCCATTTGCGTGGGCTCAAACTGGTGGTCGATGCAGCCCATGGAGCGGCCTATCAGATTGCGCCTGCGGTGTTGCACGAATTGGGCGCACAAGTCATCACGATCGGCTGCAGTCCGAACGGTATCAACATCAACGATGGCGTCGGGGCGACCCATCCGCAGGCCTTGGCGCAGGCCGTGCGTGAGCAAGGAGCGGATATGGGTCTCGCCCTCGATGGCGACGCCGATCGCTTGCAAATGGTCGATGCCCAGGGCCGGCTCTTTAATGGCGATGAGCTTTTGTATGTGCTGGCCGATGACCGGTTGGCGCGCGACGAGGTGGTGCCGGGTGTGGTTGGGACTCTGATGACCAATCTGGCTGTTGAGCAGGCATTGCGAGAACGTGGGGTGGAGTTGGTGCGCGCCAAAGTCGGTGATCGCTATGTGCTGGAGACCTTGCAAGAAAAAAACTGGATTCTGGGTGGGGAGGGTTCTGGTCATCTGCTGGTCCTGGACAAGCACTCCACGGGCGACGGGCTGGTCAGTGCATTGCAGGTTTTACAAGCCTGCGTGCGTCAGCAAATGGCTTTGTCCGATCTCTTGAAGGGATTGCGCCTGCTCCCCCAGTGTTTGCTTAATGTTCGCATTAAACCGGGCCTTGATTGGGCTCGACATGCTGCGCTGAAGCAAGCCCAAGCCGATGTCGAGCATGAATTGGCCGGTGCGGGCCGAATTTTGATTCGGGCCAGCGGCACCGAACCCGTTCTGCGCATCATGGTCGAAGCGGGCGATGAAGCGCTGGCCCAGCGCTGTGCCCAAAAAATTGCAGCTTCGCTGGAAGATGATCGTTAGAGCCTGTGCCGTCTATTGAATTTGTAAAGATATGTCGATTAATTTGACTTTAGTGGCGTAGTAGCGATCGATCCGCCAATCGCGCATCACATCAATCGCCAATTCAAAAGTGTCGTAGTCAAGTTCGTAAATTTCCCTCAAGGACATTGCTTGATCGGTCTCCAATGAGACCACCAATCGTGACAAAGTTTGTGAATTCCTGCTGTGCGGATCTTTGGTTATCTGCTTACGGGCATGCTTTAACGCATTCATATCATCCTCCAGAGTGTTTTAGAGTCTAAGCATAGGGCTGTGAATGCCTATATTTGATGACAAATTGATGACAGCAGCCCAGCAATCTAAGGGCGCTAAGCAAGTCACATGGATCTGATTCAAACGGGCAGGGGAAAAATCGATTTCTTTTATGACAAAAACTTCATTTTGTTGTCATTATTTTTTCATCGTTGAACACCAAAATTGAACAAACAAAGGAGGAACGTCGTGAAAGAATTACCCACCCCGACCCTGAACCTCAGTCCGATTTCATTACCCAGGGGGTTGCTTCATCAAGCGGTTCAAGGGCAAGTTAAAGACCGTGAAACTTTGGAAACGGGCGAGAGATCTGGTCTGCAGATCGGTTGGGCTCGGCATCTCGACGAAGTAAGACAATGCCAAAAATTGCGCTATAAGATTTTTGCCGATGAAATGGGTGCTCAGCTGAAGTCCAGGTTGGAGGGGCATGACATTGATCTTTTTGACGATTTCTGCGAGCATTTATTGGTGCGTGACACTCAAAGTGGCCAAGTCATTGGCACTTACAGGGTATTGACACCAGCCCAAGCCAAACGCCTTGGAGGTTTTTACACTGAAACCGAATTCGATCTGACCCGGCTGAGATCATTGCGTGAGCGCATGGTGGAACTTGGTCGCAGTTGCGTCCATCCGGACTTTAGGCATGGTGGGGTGATCATGGCCTTATGGGGAGCCTTGGCTGAGTTCATGGTACGCAATCAACTCGATGTCATGGTCGGTTGCGCCAGCATTCCTATGCTGTATCAAGGTTCAGTTAATGCAGATGGTGCGGCCAGCATCTGGCTGAAATTGAAAGACAAACACATGGCCCCCATCGATTTACAGGTCTTGCCCCGTTTACCTCTGCCAGTCAGATTGGATAAGCCCTGGGACCACGTTGAACCGCCCGCTCTCATCAAGGGCTATCTTCGCTTGGGCGCCAAAATCATGGGGCCTCCCGCCTGGGATCCTGATTTCAACACCGCTGACTTGCCCATGATCATGCGGATTTCAGACATGCCGGTACGCTACAGAAAACATTTTTTGGGGATCTGAGTGGATTTGATTTTTTGGCGCCATGCAGATGCACTTGAATCTACCCAAGGTCAGGATGATTTCAGCCGGGAATTGTCTTCTAAAGGAAAGCGACAAGCCGTCCGAATGGGGCAATGGTTGGACAGACAATTGCCCGAAGGCGCTCGTATTTTTTGTAGTCCAGCGGTTCGTGCACAAGAAACTGCAGTCCATTTGGGAAGAAAATTTAAAACCCGTGATGAATTGTCTCCTCAATGTCACCATGCAGATCTTATGAATTTTGTGCAAGGGCCCACCTCCAAATCCACGGTTGTGCTGGTCGGCCATCAGCCTTTGCTGGGACAGACCATTGCTCAATTGCTTGGAGTAAACGAAAACTCCATCTCCATGCGTAAAGGAAGTGTTTGGTGGCTGCGGTGTCGCTTACGCGAGGGACAGCCACAAGGCATACTTTGGACAGTACAGGTCCCCGAATTAATCTAAAAATCGCATTAATCTGCTAGCCGATAGTCACAAGTTCATCAATATTTTTCGGGAACGATCATGTTATTGGGCACTCGATTGCGGATGTAATCTGGATTTCGTACACGTTCAGGCAATACCACGGGATTGTGAGAAATTTCATGGTAGGGCACTTGTGACAGTAAATGGTCGATGCAATTGAGGCGCGCTTTTTTCTTGTCGACTGCCTGTACTACCCACCAGGGTGCTTCGGGTATATGGGTTCTATCCAACATCACTTCTTTAGCCTGTGTGTAAGCCTCCCAGCGACGGCGACTCTCTAAATCCATGGGGCTTAACTTCCATTGTTTGAGGGGGTCTAGTATGCGCCCCAGGAAGCGCGTGTGTTGTTCATCATCCGAGATCGAAAACCAATACTTAATGATTTGGATGCCGCTGCGGACCAACATTTTTTCAAATTCAGGTACCGACCGAAAAAACTCTTCGTATTCGCTGGGCGTGCAAAATCCCATGACCTTTTCGACCCCGGCACGGTTGTACCAGCTTCGATCAAACAGCACCATCTCTCCGGCTGCGGGCAAGTGTGCTACATAGCGTTGAAAATACCATTGCGAGCGCTCTCGGTCGTTGGGTGCGGGAAGAGCGGCTACTCGACAGACGCGAGGATTCAATCTTTGAGTGATGCGCTTGATCACGCCGCCTTTGCCGGCTGCATCACGACCTTCAAAGATGATAATTAATCGATGGCCACTCGCCATCACCCAGTCTTGAAGCTTGACTAACTCGGCTTGTAAGCGAAGTAAATTTTTGAAGTACGACAGTCGTTCCCCAGGCGCTTGTCCGACCATGGCGTCTGGCCCGCGCAGATCGTCGAGTTCCATCTCGAGTTCTTCATCTAGGCTGTCTAAAAAATCATCATGCAAGCGATGAAGTTCTTCGCTGGTGATTTTTTTGGAAGGCAACATGGACTTCTAACATCTGGAAATGTGTACATGTTGATCGATTTATATGTCAATTTAATGACAATTGTTCGATAAATTCCAATTGACAACCGGTTTTTTGCCAGGCAACGACCTCCTCACGTAGCAGATGGGCCGATTGAGGGTATCGTTCGGCCCAGGAGTTTGTGACCTTAAGCACAAAATGACTATTTTTTGCATCCATACTTAATTGCATGTTTGTTGTATCGGGATCTCGCCGGGCATGGCACAAAATTACAGCCAGACGCAAGCACATCAATTGACAGCAGAATCCAACATCATCGAATAAGAAATCGAGCTTACGCAACTTGCCGCGATGTCCTAGCACCAATTGGCCGAGTCGATGTAACTCCGGAATCGCAAAGCCAGTGATATCAGCGTGATCCAAAATGTAGGCGCCATGCTTGTGATAGTCGCTGTGCGAAATAATTTGACCTATTTCGTGCAATAAGGCAGACCAAACCAGTTTTCGCAACAGTCGATCGGATTCTTTTAATGCCAAATTTTTTAGCAATAGTTTAAGAAAATGACTAGCTACCTGAGAAACACGACGGGCTTGCACGAGATCGACAGCACATGACAACTGAAGACGACTCACCATTTGGTTACGTATATCCGCCACTTGCGACTCACGATCTAGCATGTCAAACAAAACGCCATGTCGCAGGGCACCTTGTGCCACGTGTAGGTGATCGATTTGTAGCAAGTCCATGACAGCATCAAGAACGCTGATACCGCCAGCGATAACGCTGCGCCGATCCTCCTTAAGGCCGTCAAGTCGCAATTTATCGGTATGTCCCGTTCTAATCAGACATCTTTTCATCCACTCCAGTCCGTCTCGGTCTATGGTCGTATCAGACCAACCCGCTCGACTCAGCACATCAGATACTGCGCCGATGGTGCCAGACGAACCATAAGCTGTGTCCCAGGCATCTTTTCGATACAACTGGAGTGATTCGTCCAAAATGGCTTGAGCTGCGATACGGGCTCGTTCAAAGGCTTGTGCGCTCAAGACCCCATCGGCAAAGTATTTCATGCTCCAGGAGACGCTACCCACTCGGTGCGAGGATACCTCTGTGGGCTTTTCATATTGACCCAAGATCAATTCAGTGGACCGGCCTCCAACGTCAATCACTAAGCGGCGTTCGTCGGATTGAGGTAATAAATGGGACACACCGAGGTATATCAACCGCGCCTCCTCTGGGCCCGAGATCACTTCGATTGGAAAACCAAGCACCTGGTTGGCTTGAATCAAGAATTCATCGCGGTTGCGCGCTTCGCGCAGGGTTTGGGTTGCCACGGCTCGCACCTGTTTCGGTTTGAAATTGGCCAAACGCTCGCCAAATCGAGCCAGACAATCCCATCCGGCCTGCATGGCTTTCGTGGTGAGGCAACGCTCCGAGTTCAGTCCTGCCCCAAGTCGGACTGTTTCCTTGAGGTATTCGACGCGATGGATTAGGCCATGTGTTTCTTGTCCGATTTCAAGTCGGAAACTATTGGAGCCTAAATCGATAGTTGCGAGCATACGAGCTGAAGTCATGCTCAGATTTTATGAAGAAAGTGTGACAATTCCTTGAATGTTTGTCTCTCTTGAACATTTTAGGGCTGTCACATTTTTGTCATATTGAGACGCTAAATTAATTAAACCGATCTTAACCATCCCACGAAAGGATTGCAAATGCGTAGGTTCAAGTCATTTCTGTTTTCTGTAGGTTTGGGAGCTTCTGTCCTTGTTAGCCAGGCAGCCGACATCACTGGTGCTGGCGCCACATTCCCCTATCCGATTTATGCTAAGTGGTCTGAGGCCTACAAAAAGGAAAAAAATATCGGTTTGAACTATCAATCCATAGGTTCTTCGGGCGGTATTCGTCAGATTCGTGCGAAAACCGTTACATTTGGTGCCACCGATGCCCCGCTGAAAGGGGAGGAGTTGGACAAGGACGGCTTGGTGCAATTTCCGGCCATCATCGGGGGGACCGTGCCGGTCGTGAACCTGGAGGGGTTCAAGCCAGGCGAGTTGCGGATCAGCGGTCCCGTGTTGGCCGAAGTCTTTATGGGCACCATCACCCAATGGAACGACCCCAAGTTGAGCGCTCTCAACCCAGGCAAGAACTTGCCCAGCCAGGCCATCACGGTGGTGCACCGTGCGGATGGCTCGGGGACCACCTTTAATTTCACCGATTACTTGACCGCCATCAGCAAAGACTGGGCCGATAAGGTGGGCAAAGGCGCGGCGGTTAAATGGCCGGCAGCCTCTTCGGTGGGAGGCAAGGGTAATGAGGGTGTGGCCGCTAACGTCAATCGCGTCAAAGGCTCCATTGGTTATGTGGAATACGCCTACGTGAAGAAAAACAATATGAATTTTTTGCAAATCCAGAACGCCGATGGTAAGTATGTGTCACCCGACGATCTGACCTTTGCCGCCGCCGCCGCTGGAGCAGATTGGTTTGGAACTCCAGGTATGGGAATCTCGATGGTCAATGCCAAAGGTGCCACCAGTTGGCCCATCAGCACCGCCTCGTTCATTTTGATGTACAAAGAACCTGGAGATAAAGCTGCATCCAAGGGTGTAACCGATTTCTTTGATTGGTCGTTCAAGAACGGTAAAAAACTGGCAGAAGAACTTGACTATGTTCCCTTGCCTGATGCACTGACCCAGCAAATTCGTCAACGGGTCTGGTCGCAGATCAAGCACTGAGCCCGTCAAGAACTGTCCTGCACCATGCCACCGCCTGTACTTGGACCCGAAGCCGAACCGAGTTGGATGAGGCCATCGGTCGAGCAACGCCTGCCTGCTGCAGCAATGCAGCAGATTGCAACCCGCCAGCAGCGGCAGGATTGGTTGTTTCACCAACTCACCCGTCTTTTTTCGTGGGTGGTCTTGCTGGCACTGGTGGGCATCATCGTGTCGCTGGTCATCAATGCCATGCCGGCCTTCAATAAATTTGGCCTGGAATTCATTTGGCGGGACGAATGGGACATCATTAACGAGGAATTTGGAGCAGCCATTGCCGTATTTGGGACCCTGGCCAGCGCAAGTATTGCCTTGCTGATTGCTGTACCCCTGTCGTTTGGAATCGCTCTGTTTTTGACCGAAACCTGTCCTGTGTTGCTGCGTCGTCCCTTGGGTACGGCGATCGAATTGCTGGCCGCAGTGCCGTCGATCATTTATGGCATGTTCGGACTTTTTCTATTTGCCCCCTTGTTTGCCGAGTACGGGCAACCGGCTTTGCAGTCCACCTTGGGGCAAATGCCACTGATAGGGAACTTGTTTGGCGGTGCCATGAATGGCATTGGTATTTTGGCCGCTGGACTCATTCTGTCCTTCATGATCTTGCCGTTTATCGCAGCGGTGATGCGCGATGTATTTGAAATCGTGCCCTCGGTGCTGCGCGAGTCAGCCTACGGTATGGGATGCACTACTTGGGAGGTGGTCAGATACATCATCTTACCCTACACCCAGAAGGGGGTGATCGGCGGCATCATGCTCGGTCTGGGGCGCGCTTTGGGTGAGACCATGGCAGTGACCTTTGTGATAGGCAATTCGCAACGAATTTCTTCTTCATTGTTTGCGCCAGGCACGTCGATTGCTTCGACGCTTGCCAATGAATTTGGAGAAGCCGACGATTTTCATTTGTCAGCCCTGTTTGCCTTGGGCCTATTGCTTTTCCTGATCACCTTTGTGGTGTTGGCTGCGGCCAAGTACATGATTTTGCGGGCCGAAAAATCCAAAGGGAATAAAACCTAAGGACACCCCATGAATCCTGCCGTCTATCAACGTCGAAAAATCGCCAATCGCATTGGACTGTCTTTGTCTATGGGTGCCATGGCACTGGGGTTGGCGGTCTTACTGTCCATTCTGTTTGTACTGTTTAAGAACGGCTTTGCTGCGCTCGATTGGTCCATGTTCACCCAATCCACTCCAGCGCCCGGTAGCGAAGGCGGTGGTTTGGCCAATGCCATCGTCGGTAGTTTGTTGATGATTGCTTTCACGGTGCTGATCAGCACCCCCATCGGTATTTTGGCCGGAATTTATCTGGCCGAATATGGAGATGAGAGCCGCACCGCCGAGTTCACCCGCTTCATCACCGACATCATGTTGTCGGCCCCATCGATTGTGTTGGGCTTGTTTGTGTACGCCATCTGGGTGGCTCAGGTGAAGCATTTTTCCGGTTGGGCGGGTTCTCTGGCCCTGTCCCTGATTGCCATTCCAGTCGTGGTGCGAACCACCGAGAATATGTTGCGATTGGTCCCCGGCAGTCTGCGTGAGGCGGCTTTTGCGTTGGGGGCACCCCGTTGGAAGGTGGCCTCGATGGTGACCTTGCGCGCGGCACGCTCGGGTGTCATGACGGGTTTGTTGCTGGCCCTGGCGCGTATCAGCGGCGAGACCGCTCCCTTGCTGTTCACAGCCTTGAACAATCAGTTCATGTCCACCAATATGAATGCCCCGATGGCCAATTTGCCCGTGGTGATTTTCCAGTTTGCCATGAGTCCATACGACAACTGGGTTCGCCTGGCCTGGGGGGGGGCTTTACTCATCACTTTGACCGTCCTGATCTTGAACATCATCGCTCGGGTTTTCTTTAGAGAAAAGAACCGGGTCTGAGTACACCATGAACGAACACCCTAAGCCCTTACCTCGTGCTCTCGAAGTCAGAAATCTGAATTTTTACTATGGAAAATTCCAGGGCCTGAGGAATATTCACCTCGACATTGCCGAGAAAAAAGTCACGGCTTTCATAGGCCCATCGGGATGTGGCAAATCAACGCTGCTGCGTACCCTCAATCGGATGTACAGCCTCTACCCCGGTCAACGTGCCGAAGGGGAGATTCGTTTTTACGGTCAAAATATTCTGGCCCCGGATCAAGATTTGAATTTGCTGCGGGCGCGCATCGGCATGGTGTTTCAAAAACCCACCCCGTTCCCCATGTCGATTTACGACAATATCGCTTTTGGTGTCCGCTTGTACGAGAATTTAAGCCGCAGCGATATGGACGAACGAGTCGAGTGGGCTTTGAGCAAGGCTGCGCTGTGGAATGAAGTGAAAGACAAATTGGGTCAAAGTGGTCTGTCGCTCTCGGGCGGGCAACAGCAGCGACTGTGCATCGCCCGCACCGTGGCGGTGAAGCCGTCGGTGATATTGCTCGATGAACCGACCTCAGCCCTGGACCCGATCTCGACTGCCAAGGTTGAGGAACTGGTCAATGAGTTGAAAAACGACTATACCGTGGCCATCGTGACCCACAATATGCAACAAGCGGCGCGTTGTAGCGATTTCACCGCCTATATGTATTTGGGGGAATTGGTCGAATTCGGGGCCACAGATCAGATTTTCTTCAAACCCCAACGCAAAGAAACCGAAGACTACATCACAGGCCGTTTCGGCTGATACAGGAGGTCACATGCCTGATAAGCATTTATCCACTCAATTTGATACCGACCTGAATGCGGTTTCTTCACGTCTGATGGAACTCGGCGGTTTGGTTGAATCGCAAATTCGTCAGGCGATTTATGCCTTGTCGCAATTCAGCGCTGAAGTGGCTGAACAGGTCATCGTCGTTGAGGCCCGAGTGAATGTGTTGGAAGTCGAAATTGATCGCGACATTGCGTCGATCATTGGGCGACGTCAACCGACCGCTCGTGATTTACGCTTGTTGATGGCCATTTCCAAGGCCACCGCTAACCTGGAACGCGCTGGGGACGAAGCCGAGCGAATTGCTCGTATGGTCAAGGCCATCGTGAGTGAGGGTATGCCGCGCAGCTTGCCAGCTTCTGAACTGCGGGTCGCGACTGAGTTAGCCAGTAATTTATTGCGTAAAGCCCTGGATGCATTTGCACGGCTTGACACCCAGGCGGCCCTGACCATCTTGAAAGAAGACAATCTGATCGACCAGGAGTTCGACGGCTTTGTACGCAAACTCATCACTTATATGATGGAAGATGCCCGAACCATCGGTGCCAGCCTTGATTTGCTTTTTATCGCTAAGGCGATTGAGCGCATCGGCGACCACGCCAAAAACATCGCCGAATTGATCATTTACATTGTCAAAGGCGATGATGTGCGACATTTACCCTTGTCTAAAATCGAGTCAAGTTTGCAGTCAACTTCGTCATGAGACATTTACCCCGAGTGTTGATCGTGGAGGACGAATCTGCGATCGCTGAATTGATTGCCGTCAATTTGCGTCACAACGGCATGTCGCCGGTTTGGGCAGAGGATGGTGTGCGCGCTCAGTTGGAGATCGATACAGTATTGCCAGATATTATCTTGCTCGATTGGATGTTGCCAGGGCAAAGTGGCCTAGTCCTGGCCAAAAAATGGCGATCAGAACCACGTACAAAGTCCATCCCCATTTTGATGTTGACAGCACGCTCAGAAGAGCGTGACAAAGTATCTGGTTTGGATGCTGGCGCAGACGATTACATCATTAAACCTTTTTCAACCCAGGAATTGTTGGCGCGCATCAGAGCGGTTCTTCGTCGACGCACGCCTGAACAAGCAGGTGGTGTCGTAACGCATGGTGTCCTTACTCTGGATCCTTCCACCCATCGGGTAACACTGAATGGTCAGTTGTTGAAGATGGGCCCTACCGAGTTCAAATTGTTGAATCACCTGATGTGCCATCCTGAGCGCGTTCATTCTCGCGGCCAGCTTTTGGACAAGGTTTGGGGTGATCATGTATTCATAGAAGAACGTACGGTCGACGTTCATGTGAAGCGTTTGCGTGAAGCTTTGGGCGTAGCTGGTGTAATGCTCGAAACGGTTCGTGGCGCTGGGTATCGCTTTAGTACTCAAGTGAATATGCCCGATGCCTAGGGTTAACATCCCATTATGCTGGGTCAATTATTCTCCTTTGTCATTTTTGCTTGGTTGGGTGCGGTGATTGGTGGCGCACTGTCGGGCACAACCTTGGGCGCATGGATTGGTTCACTTATTGGTTTGTTTGTTTGGCTCTTGATCGAACTGTGGCGCGCTATGCAGGTGATGCAGTGGCTGGGCCAGCCCGGGACCTCCGCGCCAGTGCTCTCCGGTGTCTTGGGCGAGGTGGTGGATCGTGTGCGACGCCAATTTAGGACACATGAACGACAGTTGGCCGCCAGTCGTTCCAGCTTAGAGCAGTTTTTGTCTGCTATCCAGGCTTCACCCAACGGTGTACTGATGCTCGATGCCCAATGGCGTATCACTTGGTGTAACACCAAAGCGGCGCAATTACTAGGCATTGATCCGGTGCGGGATCTCGCCCAGTTGATTGCCAACTTGGTGCGTCACCCTGATTTCAGCTACTATTTGCAAACCTCTGATCAGGGGCACGATATCGTGATTGACGGTCGCGACCATCGTCCCGATCACCCACAGCGTATTTCGTTGCAACTCTTCCCCTATGGCGAGGGCAACCACCTGCTGTTGTGTCAGGACATCACCTCCATCGAGCTATCTGAAGCCATGCGGCGAGATTTTGTAGCCAATGTGTCGCATGAAATTCGCACCCCTTTGACCGTTCTGTCTGGATTTGTCGAGACCTTGCAACACCTTGAACTCAGCCCCGAGCAGCAAAAAGTCCATCTGCAAACCATGACCCGCCATGCCCAGCGCATGCAATCGTTGGTCGAAGATCTGCTCACCCTGTCGCGTTTGGAGGGTAGCCCCTTGCCCGGCATGGAAGCCACACCGATGTCGACTTTTTGGGACGCCTTGCAGTCTGAGGCCCGGGCGTTGGACGGTTTGCTGGCCAATACCTTCGTGGGTGGGCATGAGGTGGTCTTTGACCCCCCACAGGTGTCGCAAGTTGAGATATTGGGACAAAGCGGCGAGATACTAAGTGCCATGTCCAACTTGCTTGCCAATGCCTTGCGTTATACCCAAGCAGGCGGACGCGTACAAGTGTCGTGGCGCATCGGTGCCCAGGGTGAGGGCATCTACAGCGTGACAGACAACGGACCGGGCATCGCCCCTGAGCACCTGCCGCGCATCACTGAGCGTTTTTATCGGGTGGATCGCAGCCGCTCTCGCGAGACCGGGGGGACTGGTCTGGGGTTGGCGATTGTCAAGCACGTGGTGCAGCGCCATGGCGGCGAGTTGACCATCGTGAGCACACCTGGCCAAGGTTCGACGTTTGCCATCATCTTGCCAAGGCACCGGGTGGTTTCTGGTTCAATCCCGCTCGCGGCGGATCACCTGCCATAACAAGGTGCCCAACAAGGCCGAGACAATGGTCAAGGCCAAGCTGCTGCTGATCCAAAAAGCTTGCGGACCCATCAAGGCTTCAATGCCCCACCCTCCAACATACGCCAACCAGAAACCGCCGCTGAGTCCTATGCCCCACAGAAAGGTGGCATACACCAGCATGGGCAGCAATGTGACCCGGTAGCAGCGAAGCACAAAAAAACACAAGACCTGGAGGGCATCCACGGTCTGATACCACACCAGCCAGGCCAGCAAATCGCTGGCTTGTCGGGCTACCGCTTCGTCTTGGATGTACAGTCTGGCGATCACATCCCGTCCCAAGGCCAGAACCAGACCGCTGATCAGGGTCGTCAGCAACAGCCAGGTGAAGCCGTGGCGAATCGCCGCCCGCGCCAACTCGGGTCGTGCGGCACCGATCCAGTAACTGACGCGGGCGCTGGTGGCAATGGACACGGACAAAGGCACCATGTAGAGCAGTGCGCCCAGATTCGAGGTGATCTGATGGCTGGCGGCCGATTGACTGCCTAGCCGCGCAATGAGCAAAGCCATCAGCGTGTAAGAGGTGACCTCGACGGTGATGGATGCCGCATTGGGCAGACCCAGACGGAGCATTTCGAACAGTCGACCCAAGTGAGGGGCTTCGAATCGGCGCCAGAGGTGCAATTCACGGTAATCGCCTTTGATCAGGGCCAAAATCGAAAACACCGCCATCAGCAAATTAACCACCAGCGTGGCGTAGGCGCAGCCGATCAAACCCCAGCCGGCATAGCCAGCTGCCCCGAAGGTGAACAGCACCGACAAAGGAATTTTGCACGCCAGTCCAACGACCTGAACCCAGGTGACTGCCTTGGGGCGACCCAAAGCCTGATTGAGGTTGGCGTAAAGTCGAAACCAAAGGGCGGGGGGGACGGCCCAGGCCAGGATGTGCAGATAATCTTCGATCACTCCGCGCAGTTCAGGCGGAACCTGAGTCCACTCCAAGGCCAAGCTGGAATTCATGAGCAGCGCCATACCGATCAGGCTGGTGGCTAACCAAATATAGATCGACTGCCGCAATAAGCGCCCCACATCGCGTGGCTTGCCTGCGCCGTGCAATTCCGAGAACAGGGGCAGGGTCGCTTGCAATACCCCCATCAAGGTCACAAACACGCTGATGTAGATGGCCGAGCCGACCGACAAGGCAGCCAAGGCAGACTCGGCATAGCGACCCGCCACCACGGTGTCGGTGACCCCAAAGGCCATGACGGCCAGTTGACCCACCCAGACCGTCAGTGCGTGTTTGGCGATCAGGTGCCTCTCGCTCACGGCTTGAGCTCCTGGAGGCGCTGATAGATCACCAGGTCTTCGTACTTGTCGGTGGGGCGCCGTACGGTCTGAACTTTGCGCCAATCTGCAGAGCGCGGATTGGCCTCAAAATCCAACTCCGAGCGCATGCCCACCAGCATCCATTCGCAGCCCGCATGGCCGTCCAGGTCGATGCGCATCTGGCCGTGGTGTTGCAGGGCCGCCATTTGGGCCCGGGATAAACCATGCACTTGTACACAGCCGGGGTGACTCATCAGAGCGGCTACGTTTCGGGTCAATGGGGCATAGCTTCGCGCGTAGTCGAGCATGGGCAGCCACAGGGTCATCAACAATAGCCAACACAGGGTGGCACCACTGGCGGGCAAGACCAGACTTTTCCATAGGGCTGAGCGGTGTCGCCCCACCCGCCAGGCCACCAAGGCCGCCCAGGTCAAAGTGGCGATCAAGGCCAGTAGAAACACCCAGGGGTTAAAGTTCAGATCCAGTCCAGGCAACAACCGTTGCACGTTGGCGGCGGGTTGTTGGGGCCAACCACTCACGCCAGCCAACCAGATGATCCAGATCAGCAGGGCCGAGCCACTGAAAAAAAGCAAGGTGAACCAGTCGATCAGTGCCGATACGCTGCGCCTGAGCGTGGGTAAGGCAAAGGCCGCCAGCGCCGCCAGGTGGGGAAGTGTCAGCAGCAGGGGGCGTTCTTCGTTCCAGCTCAGGACCGCAGCGGCTGCTGCGGGCCCCATGAGCATGAGGGGGAGGGCGATGTGTCGGCTGGGTTTCCAACTTAACCAGGATCGACGCCAGACCCACAACGTCCACAAGACCAGTGGCCAAGCCGGCCAGGTGAACCAAACCCATAAACGCACCAAGCTGACCCAATGAAAATGGGTGGGCGGCAGGCCACGCAAAGTGTTTTGATATAGACCCAGCTGTAAATTGATCGCATGCAGCAGGCCCAGCGTCAACAACAAGACCCCAAAGTGCAGTCGCCGTTGGGTGGACTCGCGATCGAGCAATAACCAAATCAGGGCCGAGAGGCCCATCAGCAGGGCCAGAAAAGGGGCTCCAGACCAGCTCAGGCCCCACAGGGCCAACAGGACTAGGCCCAGATGGGTCAGATGACGCCGGCTGTGCAGACCCGCCATGCCGCACAAAAGCAAGCTGCTCATGCACAGCTGGGCGGCCATGGGGGTGACCTCATGTGACGCTTGTGCCAAACCCAAGCAGGCCATCAGGGCCAGCAGACCGGCATCGGCCATGGCGCGGGCGTAGTCGTCGGGTCGGGCTTCGCCACCGAAGGCGAAAGCCACGGGCTGTGCAGCCCGACTGCGTGCCAATAATTCAATGGCTTTCCAGGTGCTGGCCAAGGTCAAACCCAACATCAGAACAAAGGGGATGCGGGTGACCCAGGCTGGATCCCAGGAGCTGGGAACCAGGGCATAAGCCCATGCCCCCAACCAGTAGGGCAAAAGTGCAGGGGCTTCGGGGATTTGACCCAAAAAGGTGGGCGACCACCAGCTGGACGCACCACTGACCAAATCGAGCATCACCCCCAAACTGCCCATGTCGATGGTTTTCCAGGGCTGGCGACCCCAAAATCCGGGCATCACGTAGGCCAGCACAAAAAGCATCAAGGCCAACCTGGGCAGGCGTCTGACTGCTTCCTGGCTGACGATGGCGGGGGTGGGGGCGTTCACGGCAGTGAGGCTGGCGTCAAGTCGCAGACAAATAAAAAGGGCAACCCGGCGATGCCTGGCTGCCCTTCAATTGGCCGGCGACCGGGATTACTTGCTGGCGGCCTTGTAGCGGTTGCGGAAGCGCTCCACACGTCCGCCCATGTTATCCACCGATTTCTGGGTGCCCGTGTAGAAGGGGTGCGATTCGCTGGAAGTGTCGAGTTTGAACAGGGGCAACTCGCGGCCATCGTCCATCTTGACGGTTTCCTTGGTGTTGACACAGGAACGGGTCACAAATTTGAAGCCGTTGGAGAGGTCGACAAAACACACCTCACGGTATTCGGGATGGATGCCTTCTTTCATGGGAATTCCTTGGTGGGTACGGTAGCCGCCCCAGCCCATCTGGGGTACTTTCCGCTAAGCCCAATATTATGCCACAAGTGGATGCTGGGCGTATTTAGCCGCCTCGGCGCATCATGTCGAAGAAATCGACGTTGGATTTGGTTGCCTTCATGTTTTTCAGCATCAGTTCCATGGCCTCGATTTCATCCATGTTGTACATGAACTGGCGCAAAATTCGGGTTTTTTGCAGGATTTCGGGGGCCAGCAACAGTTCTTCGCGCCGCGTACCGCTGCGATTGAGTTGGATGGCGGGGAATACCCTTTTTTCGTACAAACGACGGTCCAGGTGGATTTCGCAATTACCCGTGCCCTTGAATTCTTCAAAGATCACTTCGTCCATGCGGCTGCCTGTGTCGATCAGCGCGGTAGCGATGATGGTCAGCGAACCGCCTTCCTCGACGTTGCGGGCGGCACCAAAGAAACGTTTGGGTCGCTGCAAGGCGTTGGCATCGACACCACCGGTCAAGACCTTGCCCGATGAGGGGACGACGTTGTTGTAAGCCCGTGCGAGACGGGTGATCGAGTCCAGCAGAATGACCACGTCTTTTTTCAACTCGACCAGTCGCTTGGCCCGTTCGATGACCATTTCGGCCACATGCACATGGCGGGCGGCGGGCTCGTCAAAGGTCGATGCGATCACCTCGCCACGCACACTGCGCTGCATTTCGGTGACCTCTTCGGGACGTTCGTCGACCAGCAATACCATCATGTGGCTGTCAGGAAAGTTGGCTGTGATCGCATGGGCGATATGCTGCATCATGACGGTTTTGCCGCTTTTGGGCGGGGCCACCAGCAGGGCGCGCTGGCCTTTGCCGATAGGGGCGATGATGTCGATGATGCGCCCCGTGATGTTTTCTTCGCTCTTGATGTCGCGCTCAAGCCGCATGTGTTCCTTGGGGAACAAGGGCGTGAGGTTCTCGAACATGATTTTGTGCTTGTTGTTCTCGGGCAAGTCGCCGTTGACCTTGTCGAGCTTGGTCAATGCGAAATAGCGTTCTCCATCTTTCGGGATGCGAACTTCGCCTTCGATCATGTCCCCGGTATGCAA
>CAYMJT010000006.1:0-303 GCA_964390775.1 uncultured Bordetella sp. | reverse complement strand
CGGCGCACCTGGCTGGGCGAGATGTAAATGTCGTCGGTGCTGGCGGTGAAACTGGTGTCGGGGCTGCGTAAAAAACCAAAGCCATCGGGCAGGATTTCGAGCACCCCATCGGCAAAAACCTGTTCGCCAGCGCGGGCTCGCTTTTTGATGATGGCGAACATCAGCTCCTGTTTGCGCATCCGCCCCGTGTTTTCTATTTCCAGGGCTTCGGCTTGTTTCAGCACTTCAGAAACGTGAAGGGCTTTGAGTTCGTTCAGGTGCATGGGAAAACTCCTGCAAGGAGTGTTGAATGAATTGGGGGGG
>CAYMJT010000005.1:45747-46362 GCA_964390775.1 uncultured Bordetella sp. | reverse complement strand
CGCAGCGTGATCTTGCACTTGTCACCCTCATCAAGAAAGCGCTTGATATTGCGCAACTTGATGTTGTAGTCACCATCATCGGTGCCGGGTCGAAATTTGACTTCCTTGACATCGATGACCTTCTGTTTCGACTTCGCCTCAGCCGCCTTTTTTTGCTCCTGGTATTTGAACTTGCCGTAATCCATCAGACGGCACACCGGGGGGTTGGCGGTGGCAGCAATTTCCACCAAATCGACATCCAACTCACCGGCCATGCGCAGGGCTTCAGTCAAACTGACGATGCCCAAGGGTTCATTTTCAGGCCCGCTGATGCGAACCTCGGAGGCCGTGATCTCACGGTTCAGGCGATGCTTGCGTTCCTCGCGCTGGCGACGGTCGCGAAATTCAGTAGCGATGGTGACTATCCTTGTTCAAAAAATTTCAGTGTTTATGGGCGATGTCGTCCGAGAGCCTTTGTATAAAGGCTGACACAGGCATCGCCCCCAAGTCTAAATTGCCTCGGGCGCGCACTGCGACGGCACCTTGGGCCTTTTCTTTCTCGCCAACGACGAGGATGAAAGGCACCTTTTGCAATGAATGCTCCCGTATTTTATACGTAATTTTCTCGTTTCGCAG
>CAYMJT010000005.1:43092-45715 GCA_964390775.1 uncultured Bordetella sp. | reverse complement strand
ATAAATTGGCCACTTTTTGAGCATATTCGGCCTGTCCGTCGGTGATATTGAGCACCGAAACCTGCACCGGCGCCAGCCAGGCTGGCAGGGCGCCAGCGTGCTGTTCAATCAAAATACCGATGAAGCGCTCAAGGCTGCCGACGATGGCACGGTGCAATATCACTGGACGCTGGCGGCTGCCGTCTTCGGCCACATATTCGGCGTCCAGGCGCTCGGACAAATTGAAGTCGACCTGGATGGTGCCGCACTGCCACTCCCGGCCCAGGGCATCTTTCAAGGTGTATTCGATCTTGGGGCCATAAAAAGCCCCGTCGCCGGCAGAGATCACAAAGTCGGCCCCAGCCGCGCGCAAACTGTCCATCAAGGCCTGTTCGGCCTTATCCCACAGATCATCCGAGCCGATGCGAGCCGCTGGCCGGGTCGAGACCTTGTACAGAATCTGCTCGAAGCCGAAATCGGCATACACCTGTTTGAGCACCTTGGTGAAGGTGTCGCACTCGGGCAGTATTTGATCCTCGGTGCAGAAAATATGGCCATCGTCTTGCGTAAAGCCACGCACCCGCATGATGCCGTGCAAGCCACCCGAGGGCTCGTTTCGGTGGCATTGCCCAAATTCGCCGTAGCGCAGGGGCAGGTCGCGATAGCTCTTGATGCCCTGCTTGAAAATCAGGATGTGCCCCGGGCAATTCATGGGCTTGAGGGCGTAATCGCGCTTTTCACTCTCGGTGGTGAACATGTTCTCGCGGTACTTGTCCCAGTGGCCCGTTTTTTCCCACAGGGTTTTGTCGATGATCTGTGGGCCCTTGACCTCCAGATAACCGTGCGTGCGATAAATCTGCCGCATGTACTGCTCGACGGCCTGCCAAACGGTCCAGCCCTTGGGGTGCCAAAAGACCAATCCGGGGGCGTGATCGTCAATGTGAAACAGATCGAGCTCGCGCCCCAGTTTGCGGTGATCGCGCTTTTCCGCCTCTTCCAGCATGGTCAGGTGTTGCTGCAAGTCTTCTTTGCTGGCCCAGGCGGTGCCGTAGATGCGTTGCAGCATCTCGTTCTTGCTGTCTCCACGCCAATAGGCGCCTGCCACCTTCATCAGCTTGAAATGCTTGAGCTTGCCGGTGCTGGGCACATGCGGGCCACGGCACAGGTCTTCGAACCCACCTTCGCGGTACAGACTGACGTCCTCGCCGGCGGGGATGCTGGCGATGATCTCGGCCTTGTAATGCTCACCCAGCTCTTTGAAATATCGCACCGCCTCGTCGCGCGGCAACACGCGACGCGTCACCGGCTCGTCCTTGTTGGCCAGCTCGGTCATGCGCTTTTCAATCAAGGCCAAATCATCGGGGGTAAAGGGCCGGTTGTAGGAAAAGTCGTAATAAAAACCATGCTCGATCACCGGGCCGATGGTGACTTGGGCCGACGGAAAAAGTTCTTTCACCGCATAGGCCAACAAGTGGGCTGTGGAGTGGCGAATCAAATCGAGGCCATCGCTGTCTTTGGCCGTCACAATCGACAAGGCTGCATCTTGTTCGATCCGGTGCGAGGTGTCGACCAATAGACCATTCACTTTGCCGGCCAAGGCGGCCTTGGCCAGGCCAGCGCCGATGCTGGCAGCCACATCGGCCACACTGATCGGGCCGGGAAATTGTCTGTTGGAACCGTCGGGAAGGGTGATGTTGACCATAACCCTCTATTCTCGCAGAAATTGCATCCTCTATCCCTAATCCATGCGAGCCCCAGAGCGCGCCACCACATCGGCCCAGCGCGGCAACTCTTGCGCCAAGAACTGTTTGAAGTCCTCAGGCCCCAAAAACGCCGGATCTGCGCCCTGCTCGGTCATGCGACGCCGGATATCGGGTTGCGCGAGTACGGTTTTAAAGGCCTGGCCCAGCACATCCAATGCCGCCTTGGGGGTACCCGCAGGCGCCATAAAGCCATAAAAGCCAACCACCACAAAGTCTTTCAAGCCGCTCTCGGCCACGGTGGGAATATCGGGTAGCGCAGGGCTGCGGTCGCGACTGGTCACGGCCAGCACCCTGACCTTGCCTTGCCGGTGGTAGTTGGCCGCCTGCGGCACGCTCTCGGCCATGAATTGCACCTGGCCCGCCATCAGGTCGGTAAAAGCGGGTGCACTCCCCCGATACGGGATATGCACCATAAAAAGACCGGTGGCGGTCTTGAACATCTCGGGCACCAAATGGCTGATGCCGCCATTACCCGCCGAGCCATAGTTGATCTGACCGGGCCGAATGCGGGTGTATTCCAAGAACTCCTTCAGACTGTGCACCGGCAACTGCGGGTTGACCAGCAAGGCCAGCGGCTGCATGGCGGTGCGCGCCACCGGCACAAAGTCGCGCAAAGTGCCATAGGGCAACTTGCCGTACAAGGCCGGGTTGATGACCATCACCCCGGTATTGGCCAGCATCAGGGTGTGGCCATCGGCGGGGGCACGCATGACCTCCTGGGCCCCCACCGTGCCCCCTGCCCCGGCTTTGTAGTCAATGACCACGGTCTGCCCCAACACCTGCTGCAAACGGTCGGACAACAAGCGGGCGTGCTGGTCCAGCGGGCCCCCAGCCGGAAAACCAATCACGATGCGAATCGGCTTGTCGGGAAAGGCCCAGGC
>CAYMJT010000005.1:41541-43082 GCA_964390775.1 uncultured Bordetella sp. | reverse complement strand
GCCACTGCCTCACTGCCGCATTCCGGGCAGTGGTCGGGAAAGGCCCAGGCCGAGCCCAACAACCCCAGTGCCAGCCACCCGAGGGACAGAAATTTGCGCATAGACAGTTTCATGACAGGAAAAGTTGAGCTTACCCGATTAAGATAGTGCGTTTTCTGAAGTTCAATTTCACCATATGAGAGAGAGACTGTTGCATGGCTGCTGATCAATCCAAAATCATCTACACCCTCACCGACGAGGCCCCCGCCTTGGCCACGGCCGCTTTTCTGCCGGTCATTCAAAAATTCGCCGAGCCCGCCGGCATCATCGTCGAGACCAGTGACATCTCCGTAGCGGCTCGCATCTTGGGCGAGTTTCCCGAAGCCCTCACCCCCGAGCAACGCGTGCCCAATAACCTGAATGAACTGGGCAAGCTCACCCTCAAGCCCGAAGCCAACATCATCAAGTTGCCCAACATCAGTGCGACCGTGGCGCAGCTCACCGCCGCCATCAAAGAGTTGCAGGGCAAGGGCTACAAAATCCCCGATTACCCTGAAAACCCGCAAACCGAAGAAGAAAAATCCATCCGCGCCCGCTATGCTCGTTGCACCGGTTCAGCCGTGAACCCGGTATTGCGTGAAGGCAACTCTGACCGCCGCGCCCCCCGCGCCGTCAAAGAGTACGCGCGCAAGAACCCGCACAGCATGGGCGAGTGGAGCCAGGCATCGCGGACCCATGTCTCGCACATGCACAACGGCGATTTTTACCACGGCGAAAAGTCCATGACCCTGGACCGCGCTCGCGACGTGAAGATGGAGTTGATCACGCAAAGCGGCAAATCCATCGTCTTGAAACCCAAGGTCTCGCTGCTCGAAGGTGAAGTCATCGACAGCATGTTCATGTCCAAGAAAGCTTTGCTCGCGTTCTACGAAAAAGAAATCGAAGACGCGCACAAGACCGGCGTGATGTTCTCGCTGCACGTCAAGGCCACCATGATGAAGGTCTCGCACCCCATCGTGTTTGGTCATTGTGTGCGCATCTTCTATCGCGAAGCATTTGAAAAACACGCCAAAGAACTCGAAGAGCTGGGCGTCAACGTCAACAACGGCATGGTCGACCTCTACAACAAGATCGCCAAATTGCCCGAGTCGCAACGCGAAGAGATCATGCGCGACATTCATGCCTGCCATGAAAAGCGCCCCGAACTGGCCATGGTCGACTCGGCCAAGGGCATCACCAACTTCCACTCCCCCAACGACGTGATCGTCGATGCCTCGATGCCTGCCATGATCCGCAACGGCGGCAAGATGTGGGGGGCCGATGGTCGCCTGAAAGAAGTCAAGGCCGTCATCCCCGAATCGACCTTCGCCCGCATATACCAGGAGATCATCAACTTCTGTAAATGGCACGGCAATTTCGATCCCCGCACCATGGGCACCGTGCCCAATGTCGGCCTGATGGCCCAACAGGCCGAAGAGTACGGCTCGCACGACAAGACCTTTGAGATTCCTGAAGACGGCGTCGCCAACATCACCGACCTCGCCACTGGCGAGGTGTTGCTG